>CADEEX010000019.1 GCA_902826465.1 uncultured Acidobacteriota bacterium | reverse complement strand
CGCGACCCAACTCCTGCACCAGCGCGCGCGAGGTGCGAATGAGCTTGTTGATCGTTTCGATCATGTGCACGGGAATGCGAATGGTGCGCGCCTGGTCGGCAATGGCACGAGTAATCGCCTGGCGAATCCACCAGGTGGCGTAGGTCGAGAATTTGTAGCCGCGGCGGTATTCGAACTTGTCGACCGCCTTCATGAGGCCGATGTTGCCTTCCTGAATGAGGTCGAGGAACTGCAGGCCACGGTTGGTGTACTTCTTGGCGATCGAGACGACGAGACGGAGGTTGGCCTCGACCAGTTCCTTCTTGGCCTGTTCGGCCTGATACTCGCCGCGCAGGATCGTGTCGAGCGTCGCCTTCAGCTCCGTCGGCTCCTGCTCGAGTGCGTCGGTCATCGCCTTGAGCTTGAGCTTCTGCTCCTTCTTCTGGCGTTCGAGGTTCTTGCGATCGTCCTCGCGCAACTTCTGCTTCTTATTCTTCGGGTTGAGCAGGCGATCGATCGATTCGATCTCGCGCTGGACACCGCGCACGCTCTCGACCGCATCCTTCATCTCGTCGATGAGGCGGCGCTTCACGGATTCCGTGAACTCGATCTCGCGAATGCGCTGCGAGACCTCGATGCGCGCGCGCATCGCCCCCCACTTGGCCTTGCGGTACTTCCTCTTGTCCTTGGTCGTCGTGCCCTTGGCCGTCTCGTTCAGTTTTTCGAGCAGCTTTTCGGCGACGACGTTCGCCTTGCGGACGGCGTCGATCTCCTTCTGCACCTGTCGCGAACGCTCCGCGATCCGTTCGTCGGTGATTTCTTCGTCGTTGAAGATCACCAGCTCGCGGATCGTGCGATCGCCGCTCACCAGGGCGTCGCCCAGCGAAATCACCTTGCGCGAGACCAGCGGCGTGCGCGTGATCGACTTGATGACCGCGAGCTTGCCGCGTTCGATGCGTCGCGCGATCTCGACTTCGCCTTCACGCGTGAGGAGCGGTACGGTGCCCATCTCACGGAGATACATGCGCACCGGGTCGTTGGTCTTGTCCAGCGCGCCTGGGGTGAGGTCGAGTTCGAGTTCTTCCGAGCCCTCAGCCGTGCGGTCGATCGGCTTGTCGTCCCGCATGTACTTCTGGTCGGAATCGATGACCTCGATGCCGTGGCTGCCGAACGTGTTGAACAGATCGTCGAGCTCGTCGGCCGACGTGATTTCCGACGGGAGCAGCTCGTTGACTTCGTCGTACAGGAGATAGCCCTTCTCCTTGCCAATGTTGATGAGCTGCCTGACTTCGTCGTACTTTTCTTCAATCGACATCTATGAATCCTCGTTACAAACCTTCAATACGATGCTTCAGGTCTTTCTTTTTCAGGAACAGCGCGGCGATCTGATCGCCGTCCCGGTCGGTGCCGTCGCGCTGCACCCGATCGATCTCGCGCTGAATCGTTCCGAGCTCCCGCTCGCAGCGAAGCCGTTTCAGCGCCCGCACGCAGTCGACCGGAGACGCCTCAGCCGCGGGTCGCGCGGCGATGCCTCTCACGGTCTGGGCGTCTCCTTCGGTTAGACGCTGGAGGAGCGTCGCCGGTAATTGCTCCGGCGAAGTCTTCAAGGACTGAGCCAACTCGAAGATCTCACGACCAGCCAGCGCGCGCAGGTCCTCAGCGTCCAGCTCGGACAGCGCGCGCAGAGCCTCACTAGTATTATGGAAGAGACTCCAGATCAGACCTTTTTCTGCATCTTTCAGGTTCCCAAAGTCTGGAAGAATCCGCGAGACGGCCAACCCCTTCCGTCGAAAAGAGTTGCGGAACTGGCCCACCACTGTCGCGTCGGTGATGCCGGTGGCGGCGGCAACTTTCCCCGCAAACAGCTCCTTTTGTGCATCGTCCGGCAGATTGTCTGCGAACTGCTGCATCTTTTCGAAGTACCGGGTGCGGTCCTCAGCCACCGCGAAGTTCAACCCTGAGGCTTCGCGACGAACAACGTAATCGAGGTAACCCTGGGCACTCCTGAGCAGTTCCCTGTAGGCGTCGCCGCCACGCTTTCGAATGAAATTGTCGGGGTCCTCACCTTGGGCCAACAGGACGACCTTGACTTCAAATCCTTTAGATACAAGAAGTTGACACGACCTTGTGGCGGCGGCCTGTCCGGCCGTGTCGGGATCGAAACTGAGCTTGACGTTGGTGGTGAACCGGCGGAGCAGCTGCACCTGTTCTCCGGTCAACGCCGTGCCGCATGAGGCGATGACGGGCGCGTCCGACTGCTTGAAGACACCCGATTGAAACACCTGCGCGAAGTCGAAATAGCCTTCAACCAGCACGGCGTATCCCTGTTTCCGAATGGCGTTTTTCGAAAGATTCAAGCCGTACAGGGTGCGGCTCTTCGAATAGAGCGGCGTTTCGGGCGAGTTCAGGTACTTCGGTCCCCCCTGGTCGGCGTCCATCTGTCGGCCGCCGAACGCCACCACTGATCCGCTGTCGCGGCTGATCGGCACCATCAGCCGATGCCTGAATCGATCGACGACATCGCCGGACTCGCGTTTGACCACCAGCCCGCTCTGCAGGAGGAGCGCTTCCGAGAAACCGCTCGTCTTGAGACGCTCCTTCAACCCTTCGCGTGCCATTGGTGCGTAGCCGAGCGCCAGTTGCTCCACGGTGGAGTCGAGGATCCCGCGCTCTTTCAACTGCTGACGCGCCCGCGCCCCTGCCGGCCCGGCCAGTTGCTCGCGGAAGTACGACGTGGCCACTTCGTGCGCCTTGAGCAGCCCTTCGCGGAGCGCCGCATCGCGACGGCTGTCGTCGCCCTCGGCCATCTCCGGCAGCGACATACCGCTCTTCTCGGCGAGCATCCTTACCGCTTCCTGAAACCCGAGCTTTTCGTGGAGCTCGAGAAACTTGAAGACATCGCCTCCCGCCTTGCAGCCAAAGCAGTGGAAGAAGCCCTTTTCGGGATCGACCGTGAACGACGGCGACTTCTCGGAGTGGAACGGGCAGAGACCTTTGTAGGTGCGCCCAGCCCGCTTCAGCGGGACGTACTCCTGGATGACCTGCAGGATGTTCGCCTGCAGGCGCAAGTCGTCGATGAACGTCTGGGGAAACAGACCCATCAGTCCCTGAGTTCTGCGACGGTGACGCCGCCGCCTCCCTGTTCCGGAGGGGCGGCGCTGATGCTGGCCACCAGCGGGTGCTGCTTCAGAAACTCGCCGATGGCGCGGCGCAACTGGCCTGTGCCGTGGCCGTGGACGAATCGCAACGTTCGCTGATCGTTCAACAGCGACTCGTCGAGGAAGCGCTCGGCGCGGGTGAGGGCTTCGTCGACGGTGCACCCGACGACGTTGAGGTCGGTGGTGACGGTGTCGCGTGGCCGCAGGTCGACGTTCACGCGAACCGTGGCTGCGGTCTTCGGCCCGCCACCAACCACCTGCAGATCGCCCAGTTTCGCGCGCATGCGCTTGCCGCGGACATCGACATCCGCGGTCGTACCCTGAATGCCGGTGACGACCCCTTCCACCCCGAAGGTGCTGAGTATCACGCGGTCGCCCACCGCTGCCGCGCGTGAGCGCGTCGGTTCGGCGATCGGAACAGCACCGGGCAATGGCTCGAGTGTCTGCTGCACGACGGCGTCGATGGCGGCCCGCGCGTCGGCTCTGGCGCGACCGGTCGTTCCAGTGCTCACCAGCCTGCCGGGCTCGCGCGTCAGTGCGTGTGTCTTTGATTTGAGCCCTTCGATGACCGCGTCGATCTCCTTCCTCGCCTGCCGGACCTGCCCGTCGAGCTCGTGGGTCAGCTTGCGTCGGAAGGTCTCTTCGCGCTCGCGCAATGACTCCTCGCGGTCACGCACGCGCGACTGCGATTCGGCCAGTGTCGCGCGTTCCTGTGCCGCCAGGCGCTGCTGTTGGTCGAGCCGGCGCATCTCGCCATCGATCTTCGCGAGGTGATCGGCGAGCTGCGTGTCGCGCTCACTGATGTTCTCTCGCGCCGCCGCGATCACTGACGGACTCAGCCCGAGGCGGTGCGCGATCTCGAGGGCCAGGCTGCGGCCGGGCGAGCCGTAAATGAGCGCGTACGTCGGCGCGAACGAGTCGGGGTTGAAGCCGAACGCGGCCGACTGCACGCCGCTGGTGGTCGACGCGTACGTCTTGAGCGCGTCGTAGTGGCTGGTGGCCACCAGCGTTGCCCCGCGCCTGCGGAAGTGGTCGATGATCGCCACGCCGAGCGCCCCGCCCTCGATCGGGTCCGTGCCCGACCCGACTTCGTCGAGCAGCACCAGCGCTGGCGTCACCAGATCGCGATCCATGACGGAGATGTTCGTAATGTGTGCCGAGAACGTGCTCAGGCTCGCCTCGATTGATTGCTCGTCGCCGATGTCCGCGAAGAGCGACTGAAACACTGGCAGACGCGAGCCTTCGGCCGCCGGAATACGCAGCCCTGACTGCGCCATCATGCTGAACAGTCCGGCCGTCTTCAGCGCCACCGTCTTGCCACCCGTGTTCGGCCCCGTAATCAGCAGCACCGTCGCTGGTGGGACGATCTTGATGGTGACCGGTACGGCTGCCTTGACCAGCGGATGGCGCGCGGCCTGCAGCTCGAATGCCCCGTCGGTGCTGAGCGCAGGTTCGATTCCGTCGATCGACTGCGCGAAGCGCGCCTTTGCCTGCAGCACGTCGAGTGCCGCGGCGACCTCGATGGTGCGTTGCAGATCGCCTGGTCGTCCGCGGAATAGCTCGGTGAGCGCGAGCAGGATGCGTCGCACTTCCTCGGCTTCCTGCTCTTCGAGGGCCACGATGTCGTTGTTAATCTCGACGGTGGCGAGCGGTTCGAGATAAAGGCTGGCGCCGCTGCTCGAGGCGCCGTGCACCAGTCCGGGAATACCGCTGCGGTGTTCCGCGCGCACCACCAGCACATAGCGGCCGTTGCGCTCTGTCACGACCTGCTCCTGGAGGTATTTCGAGGTGTCCTTGCCGCGGACATACGACTCGAGCGTGGTTCGCAGGCGGGTCCGTTGCTTTCTGAGTCGCTCGCGAACGCTGCGCAGCTCAGGGCTGGCATCATCGACCACGTCGCCGCCGTCGTCGATCTTGCGGCGGACCTCGGCGGTTTCGCCTCTGAAGGATGCCGCGCCGGCAGAGGCCTTTTCGACCAGCGCGAAGGTCGCGGCGACACGCCGGATGGCGGCGCGCGCCTCCTCGACTGAATCGAGAAAACTGGCCAGCAGCAGAAGTCGGCGCGCTTCGAGCGCGCGTCCTTCCACGCCGAGGGCGGCGAGAGTGGTCGGCAGGTCGGTCGCCGCCCGCAGCGGAAAGACGCCGTGTTTTGCGATGAACTGCACGGTCTCAGTGGTGGCGGCGAGGTCTTCAGCGACCCGGTCGTAGTCGCTCGACGGCGACAGCGCCGCCAATCGCTCGTCGCCCATCGGCGTCAGAGCGAAGCTGCGCACCATATCGACGATGCGATCGAATTCGAGCGCCCGGAGGGCGGCGGATTTCATGGCGACAGTTGAATGAGCTGCCGAACGACCGGTAGGGGAAACAGTCATTCTAACGTACGGGCGGCAGGCGACGACTGTGCGGAATGGGCGTGCCTGAAACGACAAAAGGGGCGAGAGCCGAAGCCCTCGCCCCTTGTTGAGACGTGCGATGGCGGATGACTAGTTGAAGCGGAACCCGGCCATCAGCGCGAACGAACGCGTCTTGAGATCAGTGGTGCTTCCACCGGTGGATTTCAGCACGTTCTTCAGACCGTTGTTGTAGCGCGCCTCGATGAGGAACCGCGTGATCTCGACGCCGCCGCCGAAGATGAGGCCAATGTCGAGGCTCTCGTAGCTGTCCTTCACATCGACGCCGTTCAGCTTGCTCTTGAGGTTGATGTCGAACGCCGGACCGACAATCCCGTAAAAGCTGAGGCCGTTCAGCGAGCTGGAGCCCGCATTGATTCGCATCAGGATGGGGATCTCGAGAAAGTACAGGTCAGTCGTTTGCCCGGTGATGGCGTAGCTCTTCTTCGCGTAAAGAATCTCGCCCTGCACACCGACCACGCCGGGGCGGTTCCCGCCGAAGAAGATGCCCGCCAGCCAGCCGGCCTTGTTGTCGATGCTGGCTTGAGCCTGCTTGAAATTGTTGAAGAGAAAGCCGCCCTTGACGCCGATGCCGACGCCTTCATGACGCGTATTCCCATTCGACGACTGCTGCTCAGCAGTGTTGGTGGTGATACCCGTCACCAGAAAGTTCGGCGCGGCGGTGACGGACGCGCTCGCCACTGACTGCCGAAGCGACGCGCTGGTGCCGTCGGCGAGCGCTGGCCGTGTGGTGACGACCAGAGCGCTAACGGACAGGGCGACGATGGCGAGCGAACGTGACTGTCGAAACATGCAACCTCCTCGAGTAAATGGTCAAAAAGCTCAACTAGACGATACCGTCGCTCCCTGATGCTGTCCAGCGGTTCCTCTGGAGCCCTACAGGTGGTTGATGAGGCTGGCAAGGCTGGCACCGCCGAATCCGTTGTCGATATTGACCACCGCAACACCGGATGCGCAGCTATTGAGCATCCCCAGCAAGGCCGCCACGCCTCCGAAGCTGGCGCCATATCCGATCGAGGTCGGGACCGCGATGACCGGCACCGAGACCAGGCCGGCGACGACGCTCGGCAACGCACCCTCCATGCCTGCGACGACGATGATGACGCGGGCGCGGCTCAGCAGCGGTTGCTCCGCGAGCAGTCGGTGCAGGCCAGCGACGCCGACGTCGTAGAGACGTTCGACGTCGTTGCCCATGGCCTCGGCTGTTCGGACGGCCTCCTCGGCCACTGCGCGATCGGCGGTGCCTGCGGCGATGACCAGGATCAGACCTTGGCCTCGAGGTATGTCGCCCTGGAGGAGACTGATGATGCGGGCGTCGTCGAAGTAGGTAGCGTTCGGCACCACATCGCGAACGGCGTCGAACGCATCCGCCGATGCTCTGGTCACGAGCAGCGTCGAGCCTTGCCTGACAATCTCTGCCGCGACTGACGCAACCTGAGCCGGTGTCTTCCCGAGGCCAAGGATGACTTCCGGAAATCCCTGCCGCCATGCACGGTGATGGTCGACGCGCGCGAAGCCGAGGTTCTCGAACGGCGCCGTTCGCAGGCTGTTGAGCAACGCTGATTCCGCCTGCTCGGGTGCCACTTCTCCCGCGGCGACGCGTGCCAGCAGCGTTTTCAGCTGCGAGGGATTCATCGTAGAATGATTATGTTGCTAAATGACGCTCGCTGAAACTCTTACGCTCGCCGCGTACTTCTTCGTTCTCATCATTCTTGCCGTCTACGGCTGGCACCGGTACTACATCGTGTACCTGTACATGAAGCACCGCGAGAACCAGCCCAAGGCCGGTCCGCAGCTCTCGCCGCTGCCCGTCGTCACGATTCAACTGCCGCTGTATAACGAGATGTACGTGGCCGATCGATTGATCGCGTCGGTCTGCGATCTCGATTACCCGCGCGAGTTGCTCGAGATTCAGGTGCTCGACGACTCCACTGACGAAACCTGCGCGATCGCCGAGCGGGCCGTCAGGCGCTTTGTGGCTCAGGGCGTCGACATCAAGTACATCCACCGGACGGACCGCTCGGGGTACAAGGCCGGTGCGCTGGAGGCGGGCCTCAAGGTGGCGCGCGGCCAGTTCGTGGCGATTTTCGACGCCGACTTTCAACCCGGCGCCGATTTTCTGCTCAAGCTGCTGCCGCACTTCGCCGACCCGAAGGTCGGGATGGTGCAGGCGCGCTGGGGGCATATCAATCAGGACTACTCGCTTCTTACGAAGATTCAGTCGATTCTGCTCGACGGACACTTCGTGCTCGAGCATGGTGGCCGCAACCGGTCCGGCTGCTTCTTCAACTTCAACGGTACGGCCGGGATGTGGCGTCGCGAGGTCATTGGCGACGCGGGTGGCTGGCAGCACGACACGCTGACCGAAGACCTCGACCTGAGCTATCGCGCTCAACTCCGTGGGTGGCGGTTCGTGTTCCTGTCCGACGTCATCGCCCCGGCGGAAGTGCCGGTTGAGATGAACGCCTTCAAGTCGCAACAGCATCGCTGGGCCAAGGGCTCCATCCAGACCTGCCGCAAGCTGCTGCCGCAGATCCTCCGCGCTGATATCCCGTTCAGCGTCAAGGCCGAAGCGTTCTTCCACTTAACGGCGAACTTCAACTATCCGTTGATGGTGGTGCTGTCGATCCTGATGTTCCCGTCCATGGTGATTCGCTACAACATGGGCTGGTACGAAATGATGCTGATCGATGTCCCGCTGTTCTTTGCGGCGACGTTTTCGGTCTGCAACTTCTACATGGTCTGCCAGCGCGAGATTCACAAGGACTGGCGCGCACGGCTGAAGTACCTGCCGTTCCTGATGTCGATCGGCATCGGGCTCTGCATCAACAACACGCGCGCCGTATTCGAGGCGCTGTTCAACAAGCAGACCGAGTTTGCGCGCACGCCGAAGTACCGGATCGAGGGCGACACCGACGAGTGGGTCGGGAAGAAGTATCGACAGTCAGTCGCGGTGCAGCCACTCATCGAGCTCGCACTCGGCCTGTACTTCACCGCCACGGTGTTTTACGCGCTGGCCAACCAGATTTACGGCACGGTGCCGTTCCTCGTGCTGTTTCAGCTTGGATTCCTGTACACGGGCCTGCTGTCGATTGTTCAGCAGTACGCGGGCGACTCGGTCGTGCTGAACACGCAGGTCGCCAGCAAGTAACGCGACCCTTCCGCCTGCGCGCGCAGCGTTCGGCGTTTGCCGCGGCGCTGCCGACGGCGGTCTGGGCGCGAGCGAGATCTCATGACCACTCCCGCCGCCGCCCCTAAGCCGAAAGCCGGACTCGAAGATACCGTCGCGACCTCGTCGGCCATCTGCTACCTCGATGGCGACCGCGGTGTGCTGGCCTACTGCGGCTACGACATTCACGATCTGGCGAAGCACGCGACCTTCGAGGACGTCTGCTATTTGCTGTGGCACCGGCGGCTGCCGACGCGCGCCGAACTCGGCGACCTGCAATCGCAGTTCGCGGCAGGGCGCGCCTTGCCAGAGGGCGTCATTCGTGCGATGCGCTCTCTCCCGCCCGGGGACGGCATGGACGCGCTGCGGACGCTGACGTCCGTGCTCGCGCACTACGACGCCGACGCGTCCGACCACTCGCCGCAGGCGAACTACCGCAAGGCCGTGCGGCTGACCGCTCAGCTCGGCACCCTGGTGGCGACGATGGGGCGGATGGCGCAAGGCGGGGCGCCGATTGCTCCAGACCCGGTGCTCGGTCAGGCCGCAAACTTTCTCTACATGCTCACTGGCGAGCGGCCCAGCGCGCTTGCGACCCGAGCGTTCGATGTCGCCCTCATCCTCCACGCCGACCACGAGCTGAACGCCTCGACATTTGCCGCGCGCGTGGCGGCGGCGACGCTCACCGACCTCCATTCGACAATCGTTGGCGCCATCGGCGCATTGAAAGGGCCGCTCCACGGGGGCGCCAACGCCGAAGTCATGAAGCTGCTGCTCGACATCGGCAAGGACGCGCCGCTCGAACGGGCGGAAGAGGCGATTCGCACCAAGCTGGCCCGCAAGGAGAAGATTCCCGGCTTCGGCCACCGCGTCTACCACACGGAAGATCCGCGGGCGACGCACCTGCGACAGATGTCGAAGGATCTGGGACAGCGGGCCGGCCAGCCGCAGTGGTTCGCCATGTCGCAGCGCATCGAAGCGCTGGTGAAGGCCGAGAAGAAGCTCAACCCGAATGTCGACTTCTACTCGGCGTCGACGTACCACGTGCTTGGCATCGCGATCGATCTCTTTACGCCGATCTTTGCGGTGAGTCGTGTCTCGGGATGGACCGCTCACGTGCTCGAGCAGTACGCCAACAATCGCCTCATTCGTCCGCGCGCCGAATACATCGGTCCCGAGTATCCGCAGCGCTATCTGCCGGTCGAGCAGCGGTAGGTGGCATCGTCTCCGACCGCGCGCCTCACCATCGCGCGCATGAGCGACCGCGACGCCAAACAGCGACAGGTCTACGTGTCGCTCGACGGCGAGCAGATCGCGTACATGATGTTCGGCGACACGGTCACCCGCCCGCTGCCCCCGGGGCCTCATACGCTCAAGGTGAACAACACGCTGGTGTGGAAGACCGTGCACTTCGACGCCCAGCCAGGCGAAGACGTCCGCTACTCGGTGGTGAACTACAGCGGTCGAGGGTTCGCGCTGCTCCTCACCATGTTCGGCGTGTCGATGTTGTTCCTCAGCGTCGAGCGCGAGTCTTCGTCGTCACTCATATCCTGAGAGTCTGATCGGGGCGAGACATTTGCCTCGCGTGTCACGGTTCTGACCGTCCGCCGCCAGCGTCGAAGTGTGCAGCATAGATCAATCCTGATCACCCGCTGGCTGGCGCTCGAATTGCCTATCCCTCCGACAATGAACTTCACGCCTGGGGGATCGATCATGAACAAGCTCGTTGGTTCGGTGTTGAGCGCGGTTGCGCTGACGGTGATGACCGCCTCGATCTCGGCGGCGGCGTCGATCGGGTACGTGCGGTCGACGGTCGGTGCTCCTTGGGGAGAGAGCACGAACGAACAGGCGATGGATCTCGCCTTCGGTGCGGGCAACTGGGACGACCTTCGATTCGAGACCGCGAGTGTGGGTACGCTCCTGACACCCGCGACGACCTTCCTGTTCCTCGAAGGTGGTGACAGCAACGCCGATGAACTCGAGGCGTTCCTTGGGGCCAATCAGCCGGCACTCGAGAGTTGGGTGTCAAGTGGCGGCTCCCTGTTCATCAACTCGGCGCCAAACGAGGGCGATGGCATGAGCTTCGGGTTTGGCGGAGTGCAGTTGAACTATCCAGGCTTTGGGAACACGGTGCATGCAGTCAACGTCGCGCACCCGATCTTCGCTGGCCCCATCGCCTCTGTGCCGACCGACTACACCGGCACCGCCTTTTCCCACGCCTTTCTCAGCGGTCCCGCTCTGACCTCGATTATCGAGGACGAACTCAACCGAAGCGTCCTCGCGACGATGAGCTACGGCGCTGGATTTGTGATGTTCGGTGGAATGACGACGACGAACTTCCACTCGCCGGGCACTGAAGCGCTGAATCTCCGCGCCAATATGCTGGCGTTTGCCGCCGAGCAGGGTGGAGACCTCCAGGCCGCACCGGTACCGGAGCCGGCAACCTTGACGTTGTTCGGTCTCGGGTTGGCCGCAGCCGCGCGTCGGCGCCGCAAGCAGTAGTTCTTCTCGTCGCCGGGAGGCGTGGCTTCCCGGCGACCCTCGCCTCGAGCCCCGATCGTGGTCGCCGGATATAATGATCGCTTCCGGCCCGCATGGATCCCCGCCTCATACGCAACTTCTCCGTTATCGCCCACATCGACCACGGCAAGTCGACGCTGGCCGACCGTTTCCTTGAGATGACCGGCGCCCTCCAGGCTCGAGAGATGGAGGCGCAGGTCCTCGACGCGATGGACCTCGAGCGTGAACGGGGCATCACGATCAAGGCGCACCCGGTCCGGCTGCATTACACGGCGAAGAATGGCGGCAAGTACGTCCTGAACCTCATCGACACTCCCGGGCATGTCGATTTCTCGTACGAGGTCACCCGGTCTCTGGCCGCCTGCGAAGGCGCCCTGCTGCTGGTCGACGCGTCGCAGGGAGTGGAAGCCCAGACCCTGGCCAACGCCTACCTCGCCGTCGAGAACAACCTCGAGATTATCCCGGTCATCAACAAGATCGACCTGCCGAGCGCGCAGCCGGAAGAAGCGCGTCGTCAGATTCACGAGATCATCGGCCTGCCTGGCGAGAGCGCCATCCTCTGCAGCGCCAAGGTCGGCACCGGCGTCATCGATATTCTCGAAGCGGTGGTCGATCGGCTGCCGCAACCGGCGGGCGATCCGGATGCGCCACTCAAGGCCCTGATCTTCGACTCCTGGTACGACCCTTACCGCGGCGTGGTCATCGTCGTTCGCGTCATCGACGGCATGTTGAAGAAGGGCGCCAAGATTCGGCTGATGGCGGAGAAGCAGGACTACATCGCCGAGCAGCTCGGGGTGTTTACGCCCAAGGCGGTGCCCGTCGAAGAACTGGGCGTCGGTGAAGTCGGGTTTCTTGTCGCCAACGTCAAGAAGATCAGCGACGCGAAGATCGGCGACACCGTCACCGAAACGAATCGCTCGGCCATTGAAGCGTTTCCCGGCTTCAAGGAGCTGAAGCCGATGGTCTTTGCCGGGCTGTATCCGGTGGAAGGTCACGAGTACGCCAACCTGCGCGACGCCCTCGAGAAGCTGCGGCTCAACGACGCGTCGTTCTTCTACGAGCCGGAGACATCCGTCGCTTTGGGTTTCGGTTTCCGCTGCGGTTTCCTGGGACTACTGCACATGGAAATCGTGCAGGAACGCCTGGAGCGCGAGTTCAACGTCGACCTGATCACGACGGCGCCGGGCGTGCTCTACCGCGTGACGACGACCGACGGCGTGGTGCACGAGATCGACAGTCCGGCCAAGCTGCCAGATACGGGCCGCATCGCCACGGTCGAAGAGCCCGTCATCACGGCCATGGTGCTGACGCCGTCAGAGTTCGTCGGCAGCATTCTGCAGCTCTGTCAGGACAAACGCGGCGTGCAGAAGTCGCTCGAATATCTCGCCGCCGCGCGCGTGCTGATTACCTACGAATTGCCGTTCAACGAAGTGGTGCTCGACTTCTACGACAAGCTGAAGACGATTTCCAGGGGCTACGCCTCGCTCGACTACCATGTCACCGGTTACTGGGCGTCGCCACTGGTCAAGCTCGACATTCTGGTCAACGACGACCCGGTCGATGCGCTGTCGATCATCGTGCACCGCGACATGGCCTACGATCGCGGGCGGGCACTGGCGGCGAAGATGCGCGAGCTGATTCCGCGCCAGATGTTTGAGATCGCGATTCAGGCGGCCATTGGCGGTCGCATCATCGCTCGGGAGTCGGTAAAGGCGATGCGCAAGAACGTCCTGGCCAAGTGTTACGGCGGCGACATCTCACGCAAACGCAAGCTGCTCGAGAAACAGAAGGAAGGCAAGAAGCGGATGAAGCGGGTCGGTCGCGTCGAGATCCCGCAGGAAGCGTTTCTCGCCGTCCTCAAGATGGGAACGGACACCGAATGAGCCGCGAACGGACGCCATCCCCTGCCGCCGGACCGTCGTTTACCAAGTCGACCGCGCGCGAGTACTTCGAATCGCTGGTGATCGCGGTCATCCTCGCGCTGTTCATTCGGACGTTCGTCGTGCAGGCGTTCAAGATTCCGACCGGCTCGATGGAGAACAACCTCCTCATCGGCGATCACCTGCTCGTCAACAAGTTCGTGCTCGGGCCGACCGCCTCGAGTCTCGAGCGCGCTCTGTTGCCGACCGGCGAAATTGGCCGGGGCGACGTGGTGGTCTTCAAGTACCCGGAGCAGCCAGACCGCGACTTCATCAAGCGCATCATTGGCCTGCCCGGAGAGACCATCGAGCTCAAGGCAAAGAAGGTCTACGTGAACGGCGTCCCGCTCGACGAGCCCTACGTCCACTTCCTGGAGCCGCCGAGCAGCGGCGCTGACGAGCACGAAATCACCTCCTTCGACGTCCGTGAGCGCTATGGTCCGGTCACGGTCCCGCCGAATCAGTATTTCGCGATGGGCGACAATCGTGACAATTCACAGGACAGCCGCTACTGGGGCTTTCTGCCGCGCGACTACGTGAAGGGCAAGGCGCTGCTGATTTACTGGTCGTACGAATCGGAGCGCGAAGACTACGAGGCCACGGGCGCTGGCGCGACGATCAAGAACATCGGCTCGGTGTTCGCGCACTTCTTCACGCGCACGCGCTGGGACCGCATGCTGCATCAGATCCGTTAGCCTGGCGCGGCGACGTCACGCCGGTGACGGGCCCGACAACTTCGTGCTTCCTCACGAAGCTGCACGAAGACATTCCGCATGAGTTAGTACGGAGCCCGTTTGCGCATTGCAATCGTGCCGGCGCGGTTGCAGACTGAGAACCGGCCATGGTCAAGCTGCTTGTCAAGCTCGCCGTCGTCGCTCTTCTGGCCAACGCCGGATACCGTGTCGGCTCCGAGTACCTGACGTTTATCAAGTTCAGGGACGGGGTACGGGATGCGGCGATGTTCAAGGCCAGCACCGACACCGAACTGGCCGGCAAGATCATGGAACTGGCGAACGAATTCGACGTGCCGCTCGAAGAGTCAGCGCTCTCGATCGAGCGCCGCGAGCGTCAGGTGTTCGTGAGTGGAAGCTACGACAAGGCGATAGAAGTGGCGCCGACGTACTTCTATCCGTGGCACTTCTCGTGGTCGATTCAGGCGACCGTCTCGATGATCGTGCCGCCGTACCAGTCGCGCCCCCGCTGACGTTCAGCCGCGGCGCGCGTCCGGTTCGGCAAGTCGCGGGCGGTGGAGCAGAATCCGATCTTCGCGCTCACGCGTCTCCTGCTCTTTCACGAACTCAAGCGTGTTGCGGAGTGCCTGAATCGTCGACTCGATGGTGTTCTCGACGTCGCGCCGTTTCAGCTTGAGGCCGTCGATCTCGCGCTGGATGTCTTCGAGGCGCGATTCCGTCTTCTGCAGCAGCAGCTCTGAACGCGACTGCGCGTCGCGCACCACCCGGCGCGCCTCTTCCTCTGCGTTGGCACGGATGTCGTCGGCCAGCTTCTGCGCCGTGACCAATGTGTTCTGAAGATTCTTCTCGTTTTCGCGGTGCTGGCTGACGATGCCTTCGAGGCGGGCGAGGTCGGTGCGGAGCCGGTCGGTCTCCCGCAGCGCCTGCTCGTAGTCGTCGGCGACCGCCATCAGAAACGACGTGACTTCGACCTTGTCGAAGCCGCGCATCGAGGTGCCGAATCGCTGTTGGCGGAGGTCAAGCGGACTGACATTCATGGCATGGTCCTCGAAACATTTCCCGTTCTGGCATGTATCGGCGCGAGCTGACCCGTCCGACAGGGCTAGGGGTAGTGACGATCGCCAAAGATGGCTGATCCGACGCGAATCATCGTGGCTCCCTCCTCAATGGCCACCTCGAAATCGTGGCTCATGCCCATCGAGACCTCGCTCAGCATCTGCGGTGCGGCCCCAAGGGCGAGCCACTCGGCTCTGAGTGCCATCAGCCGCCTGAAGTACGGCCGGGCATGCTCCTGGTCGTCGTCGGCGGGTGGCAGCGTCATGAGGCCTCGGACCGCCGCGTGGAGGCATCCAGGTGCTTCCCGGAGGATGCCAGGGACATCGATGGGCTGGGCCCCGAACTTGGTCGGCTCCTGTGCCAGGTCAACCTGAATCAGCACCGTGGGTTGCTGACCCTCAGCGGTCGCCGCCTGGTTGATCTTCAGGAGCAGGTCGGTGCTGTCGACGCCGTGAATGGCGAAGAACCCGATGGCCTTCTTTGCCTTATTGCTCTGGAGGTGGCCGATATGGTGCCAGCGGATCGGGAGGTCTGAGGTGGCGGCCATCTTCTCGAGCGCCTCCTGAATCTTGTTCTCGCCAAAATCAGCCTGGCCGGCGTCGGCGGCGATTCGAATGTGGTCCGGGGAAAAGGTCTTCGAGACGGCGACGAGGCGGACGGAGGCGGGGTCGCGACCGGCCCGGTCGGCGGCCCTCGCGATGCGTTCGCGAATGCCAGCCAGCCGGGCGCGGAGCGCGGCGGAATCGATCACTACTTCTTGAAGGCGGCGAGCACGTCGTTGGCCATCTTGATCTTGGCCGGGTCGCCGGACGGCGCGAGCTTCAGAAAGGCTTCGAACTCGGGCACGGCCTTGGTCGGGTCGATGCCGACGAGGGTCATCCCGAGGAGGTAGTGGGAGTCGGCGTGATTGGGGTCAGCGGCGACGGCCTGCTCGAGCAGCGGCTTCGCCTCCGCAGCCTTGCCCTGGTTGAACAAGATGACCGCCTGGTTGTACAGCGCATCGGCGCCACCGCCACCAGCCACACCGGTACGCGTGTATTTCACCGCGTTGGCGCTGGCTTCCGACGCGAGGTCGAACTTGCGCTGGGCGTTGTAGACGGTAGCCAGACCGTTGTAGGCCGACGCATCGTCGGCCTTGATGGCCACTGACTTCTTGAACGCCTCTTCGGCCTTGTCCCACTCTTTCAACTGCGAGTAGCTGAAACCGACGTTGTTGAAGCAATCGAAGCAGCTTGGGTTCACCACCGTGCCTGCCATGAACTTCTCGACCGCTTCGGCGTGTTTCCCGGCGCTGCTCAGAACGACGCCCTCGTCGAAGAGTCGCTTGAGTTCGGCGCTCTTGACCTTGGCTTCTTCCGCCGCGGCGGCACTGGCGATCCCGAGCGTCAGGTTGGCGACCTGCGTCGTGTTGGCGCGCACATTGAGCGTGACTGGCGCTGAGGCGAGCTTGTCCTTCTCCGCGGTGACCTTCCAGCTCTGGGAGGTCAGGCCAATCTGGAGGAACTCGCCCTTCTTGTCGCTCTTGGTTTCGTAGCGACGACCGCCGGTGGCCAGTTCCATGATGATCTTGGCGCCTTCAACGGGCTGGCCTTTGTCATCTTTCACTGTGCCCCTGATCATTCCAGTGGACTGGGCCGCCGCGGGAACCGCGAGCGCGAGGGCGACGAATGCCGCCAGAGCCACCAACCACGAGGACCGGCCGTTGTTTCGGCGGACCATAGAAATTCCTCCTGATGAAAGCGATTTAACTAGAGACTGCCCCGTATCTTACACGATTGAAAAGAAGGCTTCGATGGCCGTGAGATCGTGGACGACGGGGGCCGGTGGCAGGCACGCCAGGAAGCGCCGGCCGTAGCCTTTCGTCCGCAGCCTTGGATCGAGCACGGCCAGCACGCCGCGGTCCTGCCGGTGGCGGATCAGCCGGCCGAGGCCCTGCTGGAGGGTCAGGATTGCGAGGGGCACCTGGTAGGCGTCGAACGGCTCCTCTCCCCTGGCCTTCAGGGCATCGATGCGAGCCGCCGTGATGGGATCGCCGGGCGAGGCGAAGGGGAGTTTGTCGATGATGACGCAGCTGAGCGCCTCGCCGACGACATCGACTCCTTGCCAGAAGCTCGACGTGGCAAGCAGCACGCTGTGCGGGGTGTCCCGGAATCGGGCCAGCAGTTGCGACCGCGGCGCCGTGCCCTGCACCAGGATGGGATAGTCGAGGGCCATTTCGGCCATGGCCTGTACGGCCCGCAGGCTCGCATAGCTGGTGAACAGCACGAACGCCCGTCCCCGCGTGCGTTTCAGGATCTCGATGACCTCGCGGCCGGCCGCCGCGCCAAACTCCGGCAGCCGCGGGTCGGGCATGCGTTTCGGCAAGTAGAGAATGGCCTGGCGGGCGAAGTCGAATTCCGACGGTAACTGAATCTCGTCACACTCGCCAATGCCGAGTCGATCGCGGATGTAGTCGAAGCGGCCATCGACGGTCAGCGTGGCCGACGTCAACACGGTCGTGCGCATCCGTTCGAGGAGCAGCTCGCGGATGATGGCGGAGACGTCGATTGGGGCGGCACGCAGGACGACGCCCTTGCCGCGGAATTCGACGAAGTAGACGAACGACGGATTGTCGGCACGGAGCAGCGTGCGGAGCTCGTCGCGGATCTCGCCGGCGCGTTTGGCCAGCGATGCGGCGTCTTGGCCCGGCTGGGCGCTGGTCTCGCCGTCGGCCGGCCGGGCCAGCAGGGCGAGTGTTGCCTCGGCGCCATCGAGCGCGCCTGCCAGATAGGCCGCCGCGGTGCGGGTCTGTCCGATGGTTGCGTCGGTGGCCCGGACGCGTTCTTCGCTTCTGAATCTGTCGCTCGTCCGGTGCGCGAACGCCAGCTCGCTGAAGAACGCGCGTGCGTGATCGCGCACTTTCGCGACCACCTTCTCGACACCGGCCTGCGCCTGAGGCGTCGCGATGGCTCCGGTGCGGGCGAAGCGCTCGACGTCCCTCGCGTAGTCTTCGAGGCGGTAGTTGCTGACCGCGAAGCCGAAATACTGCGTCGCGATGTCTTCCAGTTGGTGCGCCTCGTCGATGACGGCCTGGGCACAGGCCGGTATGACTTCACCGAACGCGTTCTTGCGCACCGACGCATCGGCGCACAGGAGATGGTGGTTCACGATCACGACGTCTGACTCGGCCGCCCGCTGACGCATCCGCGTGACGAAGCAGTCGGTATGGCGCGGACATTCGGTGCCGAGACAGGTGTCGGCTGTGGCGGATACCTCACTCCAGAACGGGAGATCTTCCGGCAGATCCGCGAGCTCAGCGCGATCGCCGGTGTCGGTCGTGCCCGCCCAGTCGCGGACCATGGGCAGGAAGACGTCGTGCGACGCGGGTCCAGTGCCGTCGTTCAGCTGGTCGAGACGATGCAGGCACAGGTAGTTCGCGCGTCCCTTCATGCATGTCGCGGTGAACGGGATGCCGAGCGCCTCGCGCAACGCGGGGACGTCCTTGAAGAAGATCTGTTCCTGCAGATTCTTGGTGCCGGTCGAGACCAGCACGCGCTGCCGGCTGAGGATCGCGGGCACCAGATAGGCGAGTGTTTTCCCCGTGCCGGTGCCAGCTTCCGCGAGCAGCACGCCGCCTTCGGCCATGACGCGCGCGACGTGGTCGGCCATGGTGGCCTGCCCCTCGCGCGCCTCGTAGCCCGGCATCGCCCGCGCCAGCGCGCCGCCGGTGCGGAAGACCTCGGCGGTCTGTTCTACGAGTCCGGATAGAGCGGGAACTTCCGGCACAGCTCTTCTACATCCGCACGCACTGCCGCCAGTGCCCCGTCGTCGTCAGGCGCCTTGAGCGCGCGGCCAATGAGGGCGCCAACTGCGTCCATTTCGGCGCTGCCCATGCCGCGCGAGGTCACAGCCGGCGTGCCAACGCGGATGCCGCTGGCGGTCATCGGCGGGTTCTTGTCGAAGGGAATCGCGTTCTTGTTGACCGTGATGCCCGCCTTGCCGAGCGCGGCCTCAGCCACTTTGCCCGTGATGCCTCGCGAGAAGACATCGACCAGCATCAGATGGTTGTCGGTGCCACCGCTGACGAGCCGGAAGCCCTCGCCCGACAACACCGCGGCAAGCCGAGCCGCATTCCCAACGACACGGGTCTGATACTCAGTAAAGGCCGGTTCCAGCGCTTCCTTGAAGCACACCGCCTTGGCCGCGATGATGTGCATCAGCGGGCCGCCTTGCACACCAGGAAACACGCTGCGGTCGAGGTCCTTGGCGTATTTCTCGCGACAGAGCACCATGCCGCCGCGTGGCCCGCGCAGCGTCTTGTGAGTTGTGGTCGTCACGAAGTCCGAATAGGGCACTGGACTCGGGTGAAGGCCCGTCGCGACCAGCCCCGCAATGTGTGCCATGTCGGTGAAGACCACCGCGCCGATGCGATCCGCTGCGGCGCGAACGCGCGCGAAATCTATGATGCGCGGATAGGCGCTGGCGCCAACGATGATCATCTTCGGTCTGTGCTCGTCCGCCAGTCGGTCGAGCTCGTCGTAGTCGATCCGCTCATCGTCCTGCCGGACGCCGTACGGGATGATCGTATAGAGCTTGCCGGAGAAGTTGAGCGGGTGGCCGTGCGTGAGGTGGCCGCCGTGCGCCAGGTTCAGTCCCATCACCTTGTCGCCTGGGCTGAGCACGGTCAGAAACACCGACATGTTGGCCTGGGCACCGGAGTGCGGCTGCACATTCACATGCTCGGCCTTGAACAGTTCCTTCGCCCGTGCGATGGCCGCGCGCTCGACGACGTCGACAAACTCGCAGCCACCGTAGTAGCGCTTGCCTGGGTAACCCTCGGCGTACTTATTGGTCAGCACCGAGCCTGCGGCTTCCAGTACGGCGCGACTCACAAAGTTTTCGGAGGCGATGAGTTCGAGCCCTTCGTTCTGGCGTTCAACTTCGTGGCCGATTGCCGCCGCGATTTCCGGGTCGGCGTCAGCCAGCGCGCGCCAGCGTGGAATGCGGGAAGTATCAGTGGTCATGGGCATTAGGGTGCTCAAGGTGCTTATGGTGCGAACGTGCGGTCCGACCGTGCTCACGTGCTGAGTGCGGCACTAGCGCTCGGCGGCCGCAATCTGATCGAGGCGTCGCTGATGCCGGCCGCCTTCGAATGCGGTGGCCAGCCACAATGCGACGATTTCGTCGGCAAGGCCGAACGCAACGATGCGGCCACCCATCGAAAGCACGTTGGCGTCATTGTGTTCGCGCGACAACCGCGCGGTGAAGAGATCGTTGCAAAGGGCAGCGCGAACGCCACGCACTTTGTTCGCCGCGATCTGCTCGCCCTGGCCGCTGCCGCCGAGCACGATGCCGCGGTCAGCGCGCCCGCTCACGACGGCCTGGCCGACCGACATGCAGATGCCGGGATAGTCAACCGACGCCTCGCTGTGCGTGCCGTGGTCGTCGACGTCGTGCCCAAGCCGGATGAGCGTCTGCTTCAGGTGTTCTTTCAGGAGGTAGCCGGCATGGTCGGCGCCGATCGCCACGCGCATAGGCGCACGATTGTACTAGAGGCCCACGGGTTCAGGGTTCAAGCTTCTGCGTTCAGGGTTCATGCGTGAAGGTTTGAGGGTACTCTTGAACCTCGGAACGTCCTGAACCACCTGAATCCCTGAACCTGTGAACCCTCTGCAGTCTTCCATGCACGCTACCGTCACTGTGTCCAAGCGCGGCGAAGAACGGGTCGCGTCCGGCCATCCCTGGATCTATCGAACCGACGTTGCAGCGGTGACCGCGGACGCTGGCTCGATCGTCTCGGTCAGGAACGCCCGTGGTCGCGTGCTCGGTCAGGCATTGTTCAGCGATCGGTCGCAGATCACGCTGCGAATGCTGACTCGCGGCGAGTCGCCTGCGGATCGCGCGCTGCTACGCCGCCGCCTCGAGGCCGCCATCGCGTTCAGGCACAGGTTGAACGTCAACGCCTCGGCCTTCCGGCTGGTGCACGGCGAGGCCGACTTGCTGCCGTCGCTCGTGGTCGACCGCTACGGCGATTACCTGGTCCTCCAAACGCTGTCGCAAGGCATGGATGCGCTTACGCCGACCATCGTCGAGCTCCTGAACGAACTGGTGGCGCCGAAGGGCATTCTGGCGCGCAACGATCCGCGGGCGCGGCTGCTCGAGGGGCTCGAACAGCGGGTCGATGTGTTGTCGGGCGATGTCCCGCCCACCGTCCCTGTGCATGAACTCGGCGTCCGCTACGACGTCGATGTGTGGCATGGCCAGAAGACCGGCCTGTTTCTCGATCAGCGCGAGAATCGGGCTGCCGCTGCCGGGTACGCCACCGGCCGGCTGCTCGACTGTTTCAGCTACAACGGTGGCTTCGCGCTGGCGCTGGCCGGACACGTGCGCGAGGCGATGGCCTTTGATATCTCTGAAGACGCGGTCGAACGCATCGGTCACAACGCGACGCGAAATGGCGTCGCGATCGATGCCCGCGTTGGCAACGTCTTCGACGAGTTGCGCGGCCTGGAACGGCTCCGCGAACGGTTCGACACCATCGTGCTCGACCCGCCAGCCTTTGCCAAGACCCGCGCGTCGGTGCCGAAGGCCGTCACTGGCTACAAAGAGATCAACCTGCGCGCGCTGAAGCTGCTCAATCCTGGCGGCACCCTGGTGACCTGCAGTTGTTCGTATCACGTCGACGAGGCGATGTTGGGCGAGATCCTCTACGAGGCTGCCGTCGACGCGCAGATTCCCGTCAGTGTGGTCGAGAAGAGAATGCAGGGACGGGATCATCCGGTGCTTCTGGGCGTTCCTGAAACCTACTATCTCAAGTGCTTCATCCTCAGGAAGCTGGCGTGACAGCGGCAGCAGCGGCCACGGCAGCGCGCAGGCACCTGAAGACGCTGGCGCGTCCGGCTGGCGAGTTCGACGCGAGTCGCTACTTCCGCGGCACCGACGATCTGGGCTTCTATAACGTGGGTACAATCGTCGTGCGCCAGTTGGCCGCCGACCTGGTGCGCGAGCACCGTGAGCGGTGGACCGTGATCGACGCCATGGCGTTTGCCGACTGCCTGCTCCCCGATCCCGTGCTCGAGGTCAAGGGGCTCGGCGTTGAGGTCGTCGCCCGCTTCCGACGGGACTTTGTGCCGTCGCTGCTCCGGCGTTGGAAGGCCTGGCTTGCCAACGACTGGTCCACCAACTGGGCGACGACGGACGCGATTTGCGGAATGCTGATTGGTCCCCTGCTGCAGCAGTACCCGGAGCTGGTCGATGCCGTGCGTGGCTGGGTGAGTCACCGCAACCTGTGGGTCCGGCGCGCGGCCGCGGTGAGCCTGGTTGGTGCGGCACGCCGAGGCGACGCGCTCGACGCAGCGTACGACGTGGCGGCGCGGCTCCATCACGATCCCCACGACCTGATTCACAAGGCCGTCGGCTGGTTGCTGCGAGAGGCGGGCAAGACGGACATGCCGCGTCTCGAACGCTACCTGCGCCAGCATGGCCGGACGATTCCGCGCACGACGGTCCGCTACGCGCTCGAGAAGTTCCCTGAGCCAAAACGCCGCCAGTTGCTCCAGGCGACTCGTCCGCCGCAAACGTAGCCGAGGGTTGAGCCCTGGGCCGCGAGCCCGTATAGTGAACAGACCGCCAGGGGTATCCGCGATGTCCGCGGATTGAGATCAAACTCTTGGAACCTGCCCCGCCGTCGCCTTCGGGCTTTGGCGGGGTCCGCTGAAGCATTTGCCAAGCGGGACCGGCATCAGACCGGCGGAGGGAGTGCGGAGATGTCCGAGTTTTCAACAGCGTTTCCCAATTCACAGAAGGTCTTCGTTGAGGGCGCGCAGGGTGTCCGCGTGCCGATGCGGGAGATTTCGCTGTCGCGTGGCGAGCAGGCCGTGCGCGTCTACGACACCAGTGGCCCGCAGGGGCACGACGTCAAGGCCGGTCTGCCGAAATTGCGTGAGCCGTGGGTGGCGCCGCGGCGCGCCGCGGCGCGCACCGGGCAGCCGGTGACGCAGCTCCACTACGCACGCAAAGGCGAGATCACTCCAGAGATGGAGTTCATCGCCGTGCGCGAGGGGCTACCAGCCGACTTCATTCGTGACGAGGTCGCGCGTGGACGCGCCATCATTCCCTCGAATATCAACCACCTCGAGCTCGAGCCGATGATCATCGGCCGCAACTTCCTCGTGAAAATCAACGCCAACATCGGCAACAGCGCCGTCGCCTCCAGCATCGAGGAAGAGGTCGAAAAGATGCGCTGGGCCACCAAGTGGGGCGCGGACACCGTCATGGACCTCTCCACCGGCAAGAACATCCACGCCACCCGTGAATGGATTCTGCGCAACTCGCCCGTGCCCATCGGCACCGTGCCCATCTACCAGGCGCTCGAAAAAGTGAACGGCAAAGCCGAAGACCTCACCTGGGAGCTCTTCCGCGATACCCTCATCGAGCAGGCCGAGCAGGGCGTCGATTACTTCACCATCCACGCCGGCGTCCTCCTCCGCTTCGTCCCCATGACCGCCTCCCGCATGACCGGCATCGTCAGCCGCGGCGGCAGCATCATGGCCAAGTGGTGCCTCGCCCACCACAAGGAAAACTTCCTCTACACCCACTGGGACGACATCTGCGACATCATGGCCGCCTACGACGTCTCCTTCTCCATCGGCGACGGCCTCCGCCCCGGCTCCATCGCCGACGCCAATGACAAAGCCCAGTTTGGCGAACTCGAAGTGCAAGGCGAGCTCACCACCCGCGCCTGGGCCAAGGGCGTGCAGGTCATGAACGAGGGACCCGGCCACGTGCCCATGCACCTCATCCACGAGAACATGGTCAAGCAGCTCGAATGGTGCCACGAGGCGCCCTTCTACACCCTCGGGCCGCTCACCACCGACATCGCCCCCGGCTACGACCACATCACCAGCGGCATCGGCGCCGCCATGATCGGCTGGTACGGCTGCGCCATGCTCTGCTACGTCACGCCCAAGGAACACCTCGGCCTCCCGAATAAGGAAGACGTCAAAGCCGGCGTCATCACCTACAAACTCGCCGCCCACGCCGCCGACCTCGCCAAAGGCCA
>CADEEX010000018.1 GCA_902826465.1 uncultured Acidobacteriota bacterium | reverse complement strand
GGGTAGGCGCTCGTGCATTTCAGGAGTGCAATCTGGGTGGCGCCGGCGCTGACAGCGGTCGCGATCGCTTCATCGATCTCTTCTGACGTCGCCATACCGGTCGACAGAATCAACGGCTTCCCGGTCGCCGCCACCTGCCGAATCAACGGAAGGTCGACCAGCTCGAATGACGAGATCTTGAAGGCCGGAACATCGAGATTCGCGAGAAACTCGACCGACGACGCATCGAACGGTGACGAAAACAAATGCAGACCGAGCGAGTTCGCCAGCGTTTTCAGCTTCGGCTGCCATTCCCACGGAGTGAACGCCTCTGCGTACAGTTCGTGCAGTGTGCGCCCATCCCAGAGGGTGCCACTCGCGATTCTGAAACACTCGCGATCGCTGGCGATGGTGATGGTGTCTGGCGTGTAGGTCTGTAGCTTGACGGCATCCGCACCGGCCTCGCGGGCAACATGCACCAGACGGACGGCCTGCTCGAACTCCTGATGGTGATTCGCCGAAAGTTCGGCGATCACATAGGTCGGATGCCCGGCACCGATCGGTCGAGAAGCGATGTCGAACGCTTTCATCATCACACCAGCGGTGACAACGGGACAGAGGCGGTCCCACGCCCGCGACCCAGCAACACCCGCTGCACGCTCGCACGCTGCAGTTGTTGCGCCAGTCGTCGCCGCATCGAGAGCGGCACCGCGCGAGTCCAGGACCGGACCACCGTCGGAAGAACCGGTGACTCGGCGAGGACGTCCGAAACGGACATGCCCTCGGCCATCGCCGTCACCTCTTCCGCCATCCACGGCTCCGGCGTGTTGCCCATGTGTGCAGCCCAGAACCTGGGCGTCGACAGTCGCCAGAACCCACAGCGGTCCGACGGCTCATCAATCCATCGCTTCTCTGATGAACCCGCCACCGCCGTGAGTGACGGTGCCTGCGGCAGACTCTGGATCAACTCGCGCCGCATCGTTGACACGATGTGCGTGGCGCCAACACAGGCGATCGCGCCGGCGCGTTTCACGACCAGCTGCGACTCGCGCAGTGCCGACGGCACGTAGTTGGGATGTCCGAGGCTGCGCTCGAGCTGATCGATCGAGGCGTCGGCCACCACTTTCTGTCGAGCGAGTTCCAGGCGGGCGGTCGCAGAAAGCAGGGTGGCGGACGTGTGAATCCACGCCAATGGCGGCATGGTGAAAGGCGACGCAACACCAGTCTCTGGAAACGTGCGAAAGAGACTCTCGACCGCGTCTAACCAGCCCGGGCGGAACAGGACGTCGGCATCAGAGAACGTGATGAACGGCTCGAAACTGCCGCGGGCGGCGCACAGCGCGGCATCGACCTTCCCGCGATTGGTGTCGTTCAGCACGAGCTGATCGAGGCGCCCGTTCTCGGACAGGCGCTGCAGCGCGGCCACCACTGACGGCGCCGAGCCGTTGGAGATCACCGTGATCGCCGCCCGCCCGTTCGTCGTCAGCCACAGCGATTCGAGACACAGCGTCATGACTGTCAGCGCGTGCTCGAAGTAACCCTCGAGGTTCGGGATGTAGATCGGAACAATGATCCGGTGCCGTCCGTGCGTCGGCAACGCGGTTCCCTTGGCCGGATTCTTCCCTATACGCATGCCCTTACGCGTGCGGCCCCGGCACGGCCGAGAAGTGCATCATCACTTTCTGCACAGCGGCGACGACGTCGGCGACGTCAGCGTTACTCATGCCGTGAAACATCGGCAGGCTGAGAAGCTCGGACGCCGCGCGTTCAGCGATCGGCGCGATGCCGCTCTGCACGCCGAAGCGTTCGCGATAGAACGGATGCTGGTGCACCGGGATGTAATGCACGTTGACGCCAATACCCTCGGCACGCATCGCGCGAAACACCGCATCACGCGTCGCGCCACCAGCGACAATCCTCACCGGGTAGAGATGCCACGCCGACTCGGCCTCGTCGCGCTCGGCCGGCGCCTGCAGTCCCGGCACACCGCTGAGTGCCCGCTGATACTCGGCAGCAATCTCGCGCCGCCGGGCAACGTTGGCGGAGAGCCGCGACAACTGAGACAACCCGAGGGCGCAGGCGATGTCGGGCAACCGGTAGTTGAACCCGAGCTCGATCATCTCGTAGCGATACTCACCGGCCTGTTGCCTGGTGCGCACGTCCGACTCGATGCCGTGATTGCGGAACAGCCGTAACCGTCGCGCCAGTACCCCGTCGTCCGTCGTCACCATCCCGCCCTCTCCCGTCGTCAGGTGCTTGACCGGATGCAGGCTGAATGTCGTGAGATGCGCGATCTGGCCGACGCGGCGGCCGCGATACGTCGCCCCCAGCGCGTGCGACGCGTCCTCGATCACGGTGAGGCCGTGCCGATCGGCCAGCGCCATCACCGCGTCGAGGTCGGCCGGATGTCCCGCGTAGTCCACCGGTATCAACGCTCTGGTCTGCGATGTCACTCGTGCCGCTGCCGCCTCCGGAGAGAGATTGAGCGTATCGGCAGTGACATCGGCAAACACCGGGCGTGCGCCCTGATAGAGCACGCTGTTGGCCGTGGCGCAGAAGGTCAGCGGTGTCGTAATGGCTTCGTCGCCAGAGCCGAGATTGGCGGCAAATACGGCGCCGTGCAGCGCCGCGGTGCCTGAACTGAACGCGACCGCGTGCCTGGCGCCAACCGCTGCCGCGAACGCCTCTTCGAACTCACCGACCTTCGGTCCGGTCGTCAGCCAGTCTGACCGCAACACCTCGACGACGGACGCGATATCGTCCTCGGAAATCGACTGGCGGCCGTACGGCAGCATCGTGCGCCGCACCGGCTCGCCGCCGTCGATCGCCAGAGGCGACCTGTGCGCCCGGTCGTGGCTCACGCGATCAGGCCTCGCAGGTCGTCAATCGTCAGCCATGCGGTGTTCGTGTCGCTGGCGAACCGATAGCCATCGGCGAGGGCGCGACCATCGGTCCATTCGCCCGGCCGGAACAGCGGCTTGATGACGAAGAAGTCGTCGTACTCGACGGTGTTCCTGGCCTCGTCTTCCGACACGAGCACTTCGTGCAGCTTCTCGCCGGGACGGATGCCGGTGACGGCGACCTTGCAATCTGGCGCAACGGCCGTGACGAGATCCGAGATGCGCATGCTCGGAATCTTCGGCACGAACACTTCGCCACCCTGCATGCGTTCGAGGCTGCGAATGACGAACTCGACCCCCTGGTCGAGCGTGATCCAGAAGCGGGTCATCCGCGTGTCGGTCACAGTAACGGTGCCGCTGGGACGCTGCTGCAGGAACAGCGGAATGACGCTGCCGCGGCTGCCGACGACGTTGCCGTAACGCGCGCAGCTGAAGCGGGTCTGCCGCTTCACCGCATACGAGTTGCCCTGCACGAACAGTTTCTCGGCACAGAGCTTCGTTGCGCCGTAGATATTGACCGGGCTCACCGCCTTGTCCGTGCTGAGCGCCAGCACCTGGGCCACGCCCTGGTCGATGGCGGCCTCAATGATATTGGCGGCGCCCAGCACATTGGTCTTCACCGCTTCGAGCGGGTTGTACTCGCAGGCCGGCACCTGCTTCATCGCGGCCGCGTGCACGACAATGTCGACGCCGCGCATGGCACGTCGCAATCGATCGGCGTCGCGCACGTCGCCGATGAAATAGCGGACGTTCGGACCATCGATCTCGCGCTGCATCTCGAACTGCTTGAGTTCGTCGCGGCTGAAGATGATCAGCTTTTTTGGCGTGTAGCGGGCCAGAACCGCCTTGGCGAACTTGCGGCCGAAGGAGCCGGTGCCGCCGGTAACGAGCACTACCTTGTCGTTGAGCGTCATGATTGGGAAGTCAGTCCGAGTACTGCCTGGAACTCGTGCCACAACCGTGGCATCGGCATCTGCATTTCGGCGCGGAGCACATCGGGAACGGGAGGCATGGATGCGCCTGCCAGGACCTCGACGTAAGAAGCCCCGTCCACAGTCAGCGCCCTGAGCGCGTCAGGAACGAGCGACGGTGTGGTGCGTACGGCGTCGAGCGTCGCAAGGCGGCCCTCAGACGTTCGAAAGGCCACATGTCGCGCCACGTCGAACACGCGCCATGCGCCGTCGACGTGCGCGAACGACAGGATCATTCCAGGAGTGCTGCGGTCCATCGGCACGCGCGCCCAGAACGAGCGAACGCCGCCGTAGGTGGCAATCGTCGCAAACACGTCCGCCTGCTGGTCACCGGTGCCATAGCCACGCGACACGATATTGGCAATGTGATCGTCGATCACGGCCACGCCTGCGGGCATCGGCTTGATCGTGCGACACGTCCATGCGAACGCCGCGAGTGCCCTGGCCTCGTCGCCGTTGACGCCGCGCATGACGTCGTCGGCCAACTGCCGATACTGGGCCGAACGCTCGACGAACTCGCTGGCCTTGGCGTACAACGGCAACCGATGGATCGAGACCTGGTAGTTCACGCCTTGCCGCGTCGTCGCCGGCCAGAAGGCGACTCCACCGAGCGCCGCGACGACCACCGTCACCGCCAGCAGGCGACGAGTCCACGGTGACGTCCGTGCGCGTGCCCTCATTGCGCACGACCGGAAGCTGTCTCCTTCTCGGCCCCGTCCTCAATCGCCAGCCGTGAGGCTTCTCTCAGGAAATGACGGAGCGCGCTCGCGGCCCACGCGTCGGCCCAGCGTTGCGGATGTGCCAGCACCAGCGCCGCCAGTGCAACCATGGCGAATCGCACCGCCCACACAAACCAGCCGACCGCCAACCCGAGCATGGCCCCTATAGCCGCGTGTGTCGCCACGGCCACCACCATCGTGACGGCCAGCGTCTGAAAAGCCGAGACGCCATGCACTGTGGCGAGCAGGGACGCTGGCGTCGCTCGCATCGCGGCGACGGTGAGCGCAGTCGCCGCCGCTGTTGCGCGCGCCAGCAGCCAGCTCGATTCAACCAGCCGCGACATGGACACGGCCGCCATTGTCATTCGCTGGGTTGACTGCTGAGCGCCGAGGCCGCGCGCCACGCGTACCTGCGCCACCCGCAGCGTGCGCACGAGCCACACGACAGGCACGCAGACGACACTGCCCGCGACCACACGCCGGAGGAATGTGATCGTCCGACTGCCGTCAGACGCACGCTGGAGCGTGTCACCCACGGTCATCATCACGGGGCGAAGCGCCGGGTCTCGCGGCTCACTGACAACTCGACGATCCACCCGGCCATGCCGCCGGCGGTGGTCTCGAAGTAGAACGGCGCCCCGACCTTCACCGCGCGCTCCTTATAGGTCCATCCAAGCGGCGTGAACGTCACCGGCACGCGGACGCTGCCGTTGAACAACGTGACTTGCTGCTGCACGCCCAGGTTGCGTCGCATGACGGCGTCGATCTGATTGGTCGCGGTCACCACCTGCCGATCAGATGACACCTCGGTGAGCACCGCGCGCTCGCCGTCGGGCGCCGCCGGGGGCACGAGCAGGTCGACATCTCCGGCTTTCATCAAATCGGCGACCTCGGGAGGTGCCACGAACCGCACACGGACGGTCGCCGTCGCGCTTCGGATCGTCGGGAACTCGAGACGCGCGTCTGGCTGCCGAATCTCTGAGATGACAAAGCGCACTTGCTCAGCCACGGTGGCGGCTGCGCCAGCGGTCCCCGCGGGCGGGACATCCTCGGCGGTCCTGGCGCGATTCAACGGCAGGGTGATGACGGCGCGCTGGGCCACCGCAACATCACCGATTCGGCACTCGTTCCCCGTAATGGCGCAGTTGAGTCGCAAAATCGCCGGCACGTGCCAGTCCTGCGTTGCCGGCGCGTTGATGAACACGTTGTCGCCAACACGGAGGCGTTCGGTCCCGCGTTCGGGATCGCGGACGGCCAGCACCTCGCCGAGCGGCGGTTCGACCGGCGCCGCCGCGCCGCCTTCAACGCGCGGCGGTTCGAACGTGGTTGCCACCGCGAAGAGCGTCCGCGACCGATCGTTGATGCCGACGAAATGACCGAGTGCCTGAACGTCGAGCCGCGGCAGACGCGACACCGGCCTGGGCGGCGTCCGCAGAATGGTGATGGCTCCGGCCTTGCGGGTCAATTCCTGCGCCTGATCAAACAGCGCCACGTCGTAGGTTCCCGGTTCCATGTCGAGCGGCAGCTTGATCTCGCCAATCCTTGGCGTCTGCACCAGGAAGCCGCGGGCCTCGCGGTCACCGATTCTCGCAAAGAGAAACGGACGCAAGTCGTGTCCCTCGACACGGATCGCGACCTCGGTCTTCTCGACGACCTGGGCCGGCGTCAGCGAGTCGATCACCGGCACCGGCGTCTTGAACAGCAGGAAGGCGCCGTAGACCAGCGGAATGACTCCGAGCACGAACAGCACCACAAGCGCATCGATCAGGTTGACCTTGCCGAACAGTCGGCCCTGATCGTCAATCAGTGGCATGCAGTTTCCTCGTGAGACAGGCGACGCGTGGACATGGCGTGTGTGACGCTGGCGACCGCGCCCAGGGCGCTCAGCCACACGACAAATGGCACGATGGTGTCGCGGTGCCTGACCATCGTGCCGATATTTCCGCTATTGAGTGCGACGATGGCCCCACCCACTAAAGCCATACCGAGCAGTCCGCACGTGACCAGCGGATCGCGCCTCAACCCTTCAACCAGCCCGACAACCGCCAGCACGACGAGTGTGTACCACACGGCCTGTTGCGGCAGAAACACCAGTTCCGCTCGCGACCGCGCCTGCGACGGCAGCGGCACGACGAAGAACGTGCCCAGCGCGCGCACGACAAAGCGAGCCTGCTGCGCCGTTGTCATCTGTCTCAGCGAGTCCATAGAGTGAGGATCGGAATAGAGCTCCTCATCGAGCAGCCGATAGCCGTTGCCTTCGCTCCTCACGTTGCCCATGTGCCGCTCAGCAAACAGCATCAGCTGCGTGCTCAGCCGCTTCTGCACCGTCGCGTTGGACGCCAGTATGCGGACACCGAGTGGCACCATGCAGACAATGGCGAGCACAATCCACAGCCGCCTGACGGCGAAGCTGCCGAGCAGGCCAACCGCAAGGCCGGCCGTCGAAATCTGGCGACCGCCAATCCGCAGTCCTTCGATGGTCGTCAGCACCACGAACAGCACCGCGAGCGCGGCCGCCCGCGCGATCAGGCTCGGGCCGCGCAGCAATGCAACAACGCAGGCGACGGCAATCGCCAATCCGAAGACAAACACCGACTCCTTCAGGGCCGAGACCGACCAGGCAAACGGTGTCGGCAGGAACAGCAGGATGGCGAGACCGAGAAATGCCGCCTCGCGCCCGTAGACAGGACGAACCAGCCGATAGAGCAGGACGCAGGTGGCCAGAAACACCACGACGTTGAAGAGGTGAATGCCGTACGGCGCAGGCCCGAGCAGGTACTGCATGTAGGCGAGGATGTTCAGATAGTCGGTCTGGCCGTACACCTCGAAGGCCCGCTCGAAGTAGTGAGGCGGCAACGGTAGCCCCAGCCACAGATTCCTGATCCAGAGCGAACGCTGCTTCATGTAGAGGCCGTCGCCATCCCAGAAGAAGCTCACGTTGCGGTCGTGGTCGGTGGTGGCGAACAGCACGACAATCGTCAGCACGCGCAGCGCCACGGCCACAGCGAGCAACGTCCACAGCCATTGGCGCTCACGCGGCGTGGCACCGTGGCCGGCCCATAGGAACAGCAGGGCCGTGACCAGCAGGAACCAGACGGTCGCCGGCGACGCCGCGTATCCGGCACCCAGGACGATGCCGGCCACGACGCCAATCGCGAGTGTGCGTGTCACCAGACCTTCCAGGGCGCCTGACCGCCGTCCCACAACTCGTTGAGCACCTTGAACTCGCGATAGGTGTCCATCGCGTAGAAGAAACCCTCGTGGCGATACGCCGCCAGCTGGCCATCGCTCGCCAGGCGCTGCAGCGGATCCTGCTCGAGCACGCAGCCGACATCGTCGCTGAGATAGTCGAAGACCCCAGGCTCGAAGACGAAGTAGCCGATGTTGACCCACCCGTCGAGCTGTGGCTTTTCGCTGAACGCGGCGACCTCGCCACGGGCGTTCACATCGAGCACGCCGAAGCGCGAGATCGGTCGATGTGTCGTCACGGTCGCCAGACGGCCGTGAGACTTGTGGAACGCCAGCAGGGCGCGCATGTCGACGTCGCTCAGCCCATCGCCGTAGGTGACCATGAACGGATGGTTCCCGACATATCGCTGAATCGTCTTGATGCGCTTGCCGGTCATCGAGTGAAGACCGGTGTCGGCAAGCGTCACGCGCATCCCGTCTTCGTCGTGTGCGCCGTGATAGGCAATGTCACGGCGCGCGCCGAGCGACAACGTGAAATCGTTATTCATCGCTTCGTAGTCGAGGAAATGCTTCTTGATCATGTCGCCACGGTAGCCGAGGCACAACACGAAGTCGCTCAAGCCGTGGTGCGCATAGAGCTTCATGATGTGCAGCAGGATCGGGCGGCCGCCGACCTCGACGAGCGGCTTGGGTCTGAATTCGGTCTCTTCGCGCAGCCTCGTGCCCTGGCCTCCGCAGAGAATGACGACCTTCATGTCGTGTGCGTCGGTCACCGGTAACTACCTCGTGCCCCACAGGGCGGAAGGGCCCAGACTGCGAATGAACGTGGCATCCGCTGGCGTGAACAGGCCGAAACGGCGGACCAGCCCGTAGACCGCCACGGCGCAGAGCAACGGCGTCAGGACGAAGAACACCGTGCCCGTCGTTGTGAGATACAGCGTCGACGTCACAACCACGGGAGCGCTCAGCCAGAACAGCGGCATCACATTGAGCGACCAGCGGCGCTGCACGAAGAGCATTACGCCCACCGCGGACGTGAAATAGGCGAGCACCGTCGCCAGCGCGCCACCGAGAATGCCGTAGGGCGGGATCAGGAACAGGTTGCCGACGACGTTCACCGTGCCCGACAGGATGGTGATCAGGGTCAGCGTCCAGGTGGCGCCGAAGGCGCTCGCCAGCGTCGAGAACACACTGAACACCGTGAGCGCAGACGAGGCGACCATCAGAATGGCGAGTACGGGGAGCGATGGCTCGAACGCGCGACCGAACACGAACGGCACGACCAGCGGACCGGTGACCACCGCCACGCTGAACAGCAGCGACGTACCGAGCAGCCAGTACGGCAGCACCCGATCGACCAGCGTCCGCACTCGCGCCAGATCACCAGAAGCCACCAGCACCGACAACTGCGGCAGCAAGAGCGTCGACATGATGATGGCCACCTGCTGCAGCACGCCGGCCAGCAGGGTGCCGAGCGAGTACCAGCCAAGTTCGGTGGGCGATCGATACCAGCGAATCACCAGCATGTCGAACCAGCTGGTGCCCAGCATGCCGGCCCAGCTCGAAAGCATCAGCGGCGACGCAAACGTCCACATGGCGCGGATCGCCGGAACATGGAACGTGATCGGCAACAGCGCCTGTCGCCCGAGCATCGTCAACCCCCCGATAGCAACGAGCATCGAACTGCCGGCATAGGCGCCGAGCACGGGCAGCGGCGACGCCAGCCAGCCACGAGGCGCGAGCAACAACGCGGCAGCCATCAGCGCCTTGTCGAGAAACAACGTGACGCCGTAGCGCTTCATCTCCTGCCGTGCCTGAAACATGGTGCCGACCGTCGAGACTGCAAGCGCCGCGATGAAGTGGATCCACACGACCGAAAGCCCCCACAGCGGCACACCAAGGTAGCTCGCGAACACGTCGCCGTAGATCAAGGCGGCTAACGCCGGCAGCAGGGCGAACGGGGCGACGATCCACAGACGCGTCCAGAACGTACGGGCCGTCGAACCGGAGGCATTCACTTCGAGCGCACCGAATCGGACAACCGCTGACTGGCTCCAGTTCGCCGTCAGCAGCGCGATCACCTGCGACGTGGTCAGCAGCAACGCCAGTCGTCCGAACTCGTCGACGCCGAGACGCCTCGTGAGCATCGCGTTGATGCCCATCGACACGACCATCGCGCCGTAGTTGCCGATACCGAGGGCGAGAAAGTTGCCCAGGTGGCGGCGCGTCGACGCGGCCGGCGACGACGTCATCAGGCGACGGCTCTCCGCTTCGCGACAGCCACAATGTTCGGTGCGAACCAGCCAATGCCGCCCATGCGCCACAGGCGCTCCGGCCAGGCCAGCCAGTAGAACGCCGAGCGGCCGAACGTCCGTTTCCAGTCGAGCAGCAGCGGCGACGGATACAGGTAGTAGCGGCCAACGTACTGATGCCACACCGGAATCTGAATTGGCTTGCCGATCGTCATGGTGACCACGTCGAAGCCGGCGCGATCGAGCATCTTCCGCAAGGTCTGGTCGGTGTAGTGGACGACGTGCTCATACGAATCCCACACGCCCTGCTTCGGGACGCGGCCACGCAGCTTCAACATCGCTTGCTTGAAGCTGTTCCAGCGGGCATTCGGCACCTTGATATAGAGCAGGCCGTCAGGCTTGAGGAACTTCGCCGCATCGGCAAGAAAGGGCAACGGCTCAGTAATGTGCTCGAACACATCGCTCAGGGCGACGATGTCGAACGCGCCGTGTTCCTTGGCCGGCACCTGGTTGAGAAAGCAGTTGTAAACGTCGAGGTGAAAGCGTTCCGTCGCGAGGGTCGCCAGCGTGGCTGAGGGTTCGACGCCAATCCCCGTCCATCCCATCGAGCGCACGAGTCGAAGCAGCATGCCCATGTTGCAGCCGACATCGAGGAATCGCCCCGTCGGCTTGAAGCGCTTGATGAGATGCAGTTCTTCGAGGTAGTTCGGATCGCGATGGTGCGCGGCTTTCCCTTCGAAGATGAGTCGCGCCTCTTCGAGATACTTCGCGCCGTCGCCCCAGTACACCTCTTCGGGCGCCTTGACGCGCGGGCTCGTATAGAGCAGCGTGCAGCCGCGGCACTGTGCGACGACCAGCGCACCATGCTCGCGATAGATCTCGGTGCGGTCCTGGCTGCCGCAGAGCGGACACGCCACCGTCACGACATCGGCGTCGGTGTAGTGGTCTTTCTGCGTGCCGCCGCGTTCGTAGTCCTGCGATTCCTTGACGAGGCTCATAGCGAAGTTACCTGGAGATACACCGGTGCGGTGACGCGCACGCTGTAGCGTTCGTCGACGGCCCCCACCGTCGCGCGCAGAGCCGGGCTCTCAATCAGCGCCGTGAGCGATTTCACCCACTCATCGTCTGTTCCGGCCAGGAAGCCGTTGACACCATGGCGGATGAACTCACACGCGGAGCCGATGCGCGAGGCGACGACCGGCACGCCGACGCCCATGTACTGCAGCGCCTTGAGGCCGCTCTTGCCGAGCACCCACTCCTCGTCGGGCAGCGGATAGACACCAATGTCCATCGAGCGAAGGTCGGTCACTTCACGATCGAGCGACCAGGCTCTGGCCTCGACCGGGACGCCGTCGATCGCGAACTGCTCCGTCCCGATCACCAGCACACGGATGTCGAACCGTTCGCGCAAACGGCGGAACACCGGGCCGAGCGCGTGCAGATAGGGCGCGGTGCTGTGCGAGCCGCTCCAGCCTATCGTGATGGGGCCCGTGCGCGCATCGTGCGACCGCGGCTGATAGGCGTCGGTGTCGATCGTGGACGAGATCAGCGTGACGTGGCGATTGTGCTTCTCGGCAAATGTCTTCAAGTGCGTGGTGCAGACGATGACCCGTGACGCCGCCTGCATGATGCGCCCGATGCGGTCCTGGCGGCGCAGCGCGCGGACGAACTGATTGGCAGCGCTCGCTCGCGGCAGGTAGATCAAATCGTCGATGTTGTAAATGATCGTGATGCCGCGTTTCGCCAGTAGTTCCTCGAACCAGGGCGGACCGAACGGCAGCGCCCACAGATGCACGTAGACGAAATCGAAGCGTCCGGCGCGAGCGAAATCGCGCACACGCCGCAGATGCCCCATGGCGCCGTAGAACAGCTTGGTCAGGACGAATCCCGGCTTGTACAACACGCGCCACAGCGCGGGCGTCACAAAGGGCGAGACCACGACCTCGATGCCCGCGTCTTCGAAGGCCGAGTAGTACTGCTCGAACTTGAGCCGTTGGCTCGGCGCAGAGTGCAGCGGATACGGCGTCAGGAACAGGCCACGCCGACGCGGCCGCCTCGCCAGAATCGTCTCGTAGAGCGACCGGTACGCCGGCAATGCGGTATTGGCGGTCGAGAATCGCTGCTCCGCCACCTCGCGCCACCGCGCCCGGTTTTCTGGTGTCGCGAGCCGTCGAATCTCGTCGGCGGCCCTGGCGTGAGCCTCGGGCGAATGCTCGGAGACGAGCCCACCAGCACCAGTGTCGCGAATGATCGCATCAACATCACCAACGCCGGCATTGGCGACGAGCGGAAGCCCGGTCGCCAGATACTCGGCATACTTGGTGGGAGACGACGACAGCTTCGACAGGCACGGACGGATGAACGCAAGCCCGGCGTCGGCAGCAGACAGATAGGCCGGTACCTCGGCGTGTGTGGCCCAGGTGACGGCGAAGTCTGTTTCCGGAATGCCGCGCGCTTTCAGCGCCTGTACCACCTGTTCGGGCGCACGATTGACGAGACCGAGGAAGAAGAGACCGGGCCACCGCTCGCGCGCGGCCTGGTAGAACGACACCATCTCGTCGAGCAGATACCAGGTGCCAATCGATCCCGAGTAGACGATGACCGGTCGGTCGCCGATGCCCAGCGCCGCGCGGACACGTGCCCGACCCGCCGCATCGAAACGGAAGTGATTCAGCTCAACGCACGACGGAATGACGCGCCACGGCGGCAGCGCCGGACGCGCACGCAGTCCAGGAAAGGTGCGGAGAATCGGCCGAATCGCCTCGGTGAGCGTCACGATGCCGTCGGCCGCACGCAGAATCGACTGCTCGACGCGCTTGGTGAGCCGGAACGGGAATCCCTTCGGATCCCAGTGTCCGGCATCGGCGTACTCTTCGGCCTGCAGTCCGCGGATGTCGAACAGAAACGGGATGCCGGTCCGTCGCTTGACACCAAGCGCAATGGCGCCCGGCACGTACCCTCGCGCGTGCACCAGCGCAATCGGCCGACGCCGATGCTCGCGGACGATGCGCCGGACGCCGGAGGCGATGTCGTAGATCGTTGCCGGCACCGAGGGGCGTTTGTGGTACGTCAGCCGAATCCACTCTACGCCGTGCGCGCGAAGCAGCGCCTCGGTGTTGGTCGTTGACTGAGCGTCTTCTTCAGGCGTGCGGACCGCTTTCTCGAACGACAGCACCGTCATGTCGTAGCGGTCGGCGAGCCCGCACACATAGGGAATGATCTGCGACGGCCCCAACGGTTCGATGAGCGCGTTGTACGACACGAACAGCGCCCGCGGCCGCGTCGATGGCGAGGCTGAAGTCATCGCCCGAGCGTCACCAGGCACTCCTTGCGCAAACCAAGCGCGAGAAGGCGTTCGAGAATCGGATCGGTGGTGTCGAGCGTGGCCACGATCAGCAGGTCGAATGGCACCTCGGCGTGGTCGGCGATCGGCCGCACGGTGCTCCCGAGAAACCGTCCGCCGCCGTCATCGTCGAAGACCGCCGCCAGCTCGAGACCGAGTTCGGCGATGGAGAGATACGCGAGTTCAGCCGCCTCGCCCGTGCCGTAGACCGCCACCCGCCGCAACCCGCCGAGGAGCGACTGCTGCAACACGTCGCGCAGGTGCAGCCGTACTTGTCCATAGAGGTAGAGCGAATACTCCATGAACTCGTAGGTGAGACGGGTCTTCTCGGAGAGCCCCTTCGGCGTGAGCAGGTAGCGCAGACGATTCGACTGCACGTTCACGCACTTGACGAACCCCTTGCGCACCAGCCGCTTGAGATAGATGTTGGTCAGGCCGAGCGCGATGCCCAGTCGATGCGCCAGTGTCCGTTGGGTGATGTGGTCGTCGGCTGCGATCGCTTCGAGCGCGAGCAGGTTGCGACGCGCCTCGATGTCGAGGGGGTCGCGCTGCGCGTGGGTCGAGGTGACGGGCATTCGGGAGGGATGAGCGGCGAGGGGGGGACGGCTTCGCCCTCTCGGTTACATGCGCGTGCGTACACGCGGGCAGGAACCGGCAAGGGAGGCGGGAAATCGCGGCGCCGTCGCAAGGGGCGGATCTGTGCAATCCACGCCTCGCGTTCACATTTTGAACGAAGGAATCGTCTCGCAGAACTGGTGACCTGTCAACAAGATGTACTGTTCAGGAAGGTCCACGGGTCCACGGGTCCACGGGTGCGCAGGCTAACGGCCTAGCTCAGCTTTCCGACGTAGAAATAGCGGTTGCCCCACTGCGCGGGACGCAGGCGGGAACACCACTGCGAGACGCGACGGAGCGCGAAAAGGCCGGTCGTACGTGGCGACGTCAGATCGCGAAACCGCAGGCGCGTCGGGGCCGGCCACGACACCTCGTGCATGGAGAACTCCACGGTCTGGAGTCCGAAGCGGTCGAAGAACCGGCGCTGCCCGTCAGCCGTGGCCAGCAGCACGTGATACGGCGCCATCTCGGAGACGCGGCTCCGTCGCAGCTGACGAGCGCCTCGCAGAACTGTCGTGAACAGCGTGGTGTTGGCTTCGAGCGGCCCCTGGGCCATCAGCAACCCGCCAGGCTTCAGCAGGCCGAGGATGCGCGGCATCTCGCGATCGGGGTCGGTGAGGTGTTCGATGACGTCACCCAGATGCAGCACGTCGGCGCGTTGATCGGCGAACAGTTGTTCCACGGTGAAGCGATTCGCGACCTCGGCACCGGATCGTTTCGCCGCGTCAGCGGCCACCTGTTCGTCGAACTCGACGCCCATGGCTCGCCAGCCGGTCGACTTCACGGCGCTGAGCAGATGCCCAGGACCGCATCCATAGTCGACAAAGGTCCCTGGTGTGCGTGCGGCGAGCCAGCGGACCACCCGCTCCGGCTCCTTCGGATCGTCCATCTGCGCGTAGGCGGCACCGCTTCCAGGCTGATAGTCGGCGCCGTACATGTGCGCAAGCGCGGCGCCGTCTGGCATCGGTTCGGCATAGAGCGAACGGCATCCCGAACACTCGACGTACGGGTACTCGACGCCGCGATAGCGGAGCGCGCCCAGCCAGGACGGACTGGATTGGGAGATGCGACAGAGCGGACAACTCATGCGGCGCGTCGGCTCAGTTCTCCCAAGGCTCCTGCGGCAACAGGTCGCGCCGGATATACACCTTGGCGGCATAAGTCCGCGAGGGGAACGGGTTCCGGGTGGGCGCTTCGACGTAGTCCGCGGTCAAGTAGGCCCGCGCCGTCTCCGGTTGCAGCACGAGGCAGGCCGGAGTCCGACTGCGAACGTAGCGTCTCAATAGTTCGCGATTCTGTTCTGTGGTGTGCTGAAAGAGCAAGAGGTCGTTGAACACCACCTGCCGCCCGGCCCGGCGAGGCACCTCTGAGAAATAACTCAATGCCGGTTGGTCGGGCGGAGTCTGTTCGGCGACGATTCTGGTGATCTCACGGATGTAGGGCTGCGCCTCCCACTCGAAGTACTGACCGCGCAACGAACGGAGGCCGAACAGGAGACCAGCCAGAAACATCGCTCCGGCCCATCTCATGAGGAGCGTCCTGCGCTGATCGAATCGGGGCCACGCGACATACGCCTGCGAGATGGCCTGTCCGAGCAGCACTGAGGTTACGGTGATGAACTCGAGCCAGTACCCCGGACTTCCGCCGAGGAGACGGCGCGATGCCGTAAAGGCCAGTTCAGCCGCGATCACCCACCACAGAATCAGCCCCTGCCCGGCCACGCTGAGCCTCGTGCGCGCGAGCGCTGACCAGCGCATCGCCACCACGAGGATCGCAACTGTGGCGAGCAATGTCCCCAGCAGCAGCGCCTGCGCGGGCGACCCGAGGAACGTCGTGACCGCGACTTCGAGTCCATGTCGTGTCGTCTGCTCGGGGAGCATCGGATAGCGCAGCCCCACGTCGATGAAGCCGCCGTTGGTCGCGATCACGAGAGCCGACGTGATCGCCACGGGAAGTCCGAGGGCAGTTGCCACGAAGTACTTCAGACAACCCATTCGCCACGCACAGAACAGCCCGACCACGACGCCGGACAGATAGGTCTGCTTGAACAGTGGAGCGAGGCCAAGCAGCACACCCGCCATCGCGACCTGGAGAGGCAGCGTGCGTCTTGGGGTGCCAAGGAGCAGTGCCATGCCCGTCACCGTAAAGCACAGCCCGATCGCGTCTGGACGGCCCACCGAAATGCCGGAGATGACAACCTGGGAGCACCACAGGCTCAAGAGTGCGACGGGGCCGCTGACGTTTGCGCGTAAGGTCGACACGATCGACCGATCAGCGAGTGTGGTGTCTCGTTCCGCGAATCTCACTCGCGCCAGAAACCAGACCGAGCACCCAATCACCAGATAACTCAGCATCGACAGGAGCCGGAGATACCAGAGCTGATCTCCGAACAGTGCCTGGCCAATCGCCGAAACGGCGTGAAACGCAGGGCCGTACGAAGCAATGACATAGGGCGAGCCGAGGACCGCTGCGGTGTTCCACGGATTCTTTCCCGCCAACAGCAGGTCGTTCACGCTCCACAACTGCGATGTCTGATCGAAATCGTGCGGCAGCAGAACCCGCGACAGCCCCACGACGAGGAGCAGCGCGGTCATGACGATGATGAAGGCTTTGAGAGGGCGATGCTGCATGCAGGAGGCGCAGGGCAGGAAGTGACGCGGTCGCGTCTCTTCAACTCGATGCGCGATTAGTATAGTACTGCGCTGCACATCGCTTACACGTGACATCGACGATCTCTCCCACTGCGGCTCGCTCTCTGCGCGTGCTCCACCTCATCGAAACGTACGGCCGCGGTGGCGCGGAGGTGTTGCTTGCTCAAGCATTGCCACAACTCAACCGCATCGTTGACGTGCGCGTTCGCGCACTTGGCCCACCTGACACGTTGCGAAACGATTTCATGAATGGTGGCGTTGGCGCGGAGACGTACGGTACGCGTCCGGCCACCGATCTCCACGTGCGCGACTTGAGCCATCGACTGCAGGCGCATCTGTCGGCCGAGCCGGTAGACATCGTCCACACGCATCTGTTCAAGCCGACGCTGGCCGCGCGTCTGGTGCGGCTTCGCACAGGGCGGCGCCTCATCCCGAAGCTCGTCACGACACTGCACAATCCCGACTATTCCAATTCGGAAGCACCTTCGAAGATTCGGGGGCTCGCGCGTCAGGCGCTGGATTGGTCGTCGGCGCTCGCCACCACCGATCGCTTCATCGCGGTCTCTCACGCCGTCGCTGATGATTTTCGCGCGCACATGGGCGGCGTCGGTCCGTGGGGACGCATCGACGTGATTCACAACGCGATGGACGTCGACGCGTTCGCGGCACGGTGCTCTCTCGTCGATCGCGGTGCCGCGCGACAAGCGCGGGGATGGTCATCAGACGAAGTGGCGGTGCTGTCGATTGGTCGGCTCACCGGTCAGAAAGACTACGACTCGCTGATCGACGCCATCAGTCTGCTGCGCCACCGGGGAGTTCGCGCACGCGCCGTCGTCATCGGTGACGGCGTTGAACGGGACCGACTGACCAGCCGCGCGCACGACGGCATCCACTTTCATGGGCGCACTGGACCGGACAAGGTGGCGGAAGCGCTCGTGGCCTGCGATGTGTACGTACAGCCGTCGCGCTGGGAAGCGTTCGGCATGGCGATCCTCGAGGCGATGGCCGCGTCTCGTCCCGTGGTGGCCACGGCCGTGGATGGTATTCGAGAAGTGATGGCGGATGGCGAGACCGGGCAGCTGGTGCCACCGGGGAATCCTGAGGCGCTTGCAACGGCGATCGAGTCGGTGGCGGCGGACGCCGCAAAGGCTCACGCGTGGGGCGCGGCCGGTCTCGAGCGCGCGCGTCGGCTGTTCGGCCTCGAGCCGTGGGTCGATCGCACGCTCGCGCTCTACCGGCAGCTGTAGCGAGTCTGCAACAGGCTGGAGCGTTGCGCGGCCGACCTGCGAACCGGTCGTGTACATTCTTCGGGCCGCACGGCAGCCGATCGTGACGGCCCGGCACGTCTCAGAAACGGCCCGCACTGTTCCAAAATCGCACCGCACTCTCTCGAGGTCGGACCGCACGATTCTAAAACGCTGCGGCACAATCACGATTTCGCCTTGTCAGCACGCGTCACAAGTCCATTTTTTTCAATAACATGCGGCGACGGCAAAAATGACGGCGTCGTTTCACCCGGTGACGACGTCATTCCGCTTCGTCACGGCGTCCTTTCAGCCGGTGACGGCATCATTTCGCTTGGTGCCCGCGTCGCATCACGAGCTGAGCGGCCGTCTCACTCGCTGACCGGACGATTTCAGTGGATGGCCGTCGGAATTCAGTCGCGTGCACGCCGATTCCGCTTCGTGACGACAGGCGGTCATGACCTGACGGATGCCATTCACAACGCGACCGCACTCGTTCGCGCGCTGACGGCGGCGATTCATTGATTGACCGTCGGCATTCACTGACTCACAGCGCGAATCGGGACGTTGACGGGTGATTCTTGGAAGCGGCAGGCAGTTCGCGCCCGCGTTTCCTCACAATGAGATCTTGATACTGCAGGAACAGTTGCCGGTGAACGTATCGACTCTTTCTAGTCATCGCGTCCGCCACAATCGGATCTGTGCGGACCGAGGTCGTGTCGCCGCAAGTCACTGCGTCACCGGTTGATACGAGACGGCGATGCCCTTCTGCCGGGGCGCCCTCTTAATCGCACAGCCGTCCAATTCAGCCGGATAGCTGATGGTGACGTCCGTGTCGGAACTCCAACGCACATCCGGTGTGGCGATATCACAAAAGGTAATTACTTCCCCATCCCAGGCGGCCCCTGACGACCGATAAGACGGCTGCGCGTCTCCATCAACGATGTTCACGTGGGTCGCAAATCCGGTCGTCGCACCACAGTCTCGTTTCATGCGCAGTGCGTCGAACTTTCCGCTCGGAGACTTGATGCGCTCCACAATATCGTCCCCGCAGATCTTCATGCATCCACTTGCCAAGAACGCCATGGCAAGGACGATCCCGCGACGTTGAACTACTCGCACGATAGTACCTGTGAACGTTGTCGGCGCAATTCATACCGCCTTCTATCCATGCCTGGTCGATCGGGTCGTCGCCATACGGCAACTGGGGCTCTGGCTTAGTTCGTCGTCATTTCGTGTCACCGAGCATCACGAATACCACTGTCGTCACGTAGAAAGCTACAGCCACCAGCACACTCGACGCGAGGAGATAGACCACATACCGCGGTGACAAGGTCGTTGTGGTGAGGCCAACTGCTATCAGAACAGATTGGATGAGCACGACCGCCACGCCGACAACAGCCCCCGCGAGCACGGTGCCGACGGTGCTGATAAACATGCAGCGAAACAACAGCACTGCCGGAACGGCGTGCAGATTCATGACATTCTTCAACGGCATCTTCAGCCTGAGCGTTCTTGTATCTACGCGCGTGTCGAATCAGGTCAACGAAAGGCGGGACAGCTACTGCTTCCGTCTGTCTTTGTATCTCTGCCATTCATTCGGCGTGCTATGAAACCATCGGTACGACACTAATACGAAGAGCGTCGCGCAGATTTCTGCGGCGTGGGCGTATCGTCCCAAGAACCCTAGCTTGAACCTTTGATTAAATATCGCGAACCCGCACACGAGTGCTGTGGCAACGCCGAGTAGCTGTTTAATGCGAGGGTTCGGCGTGGCTCTATTCAAGCCGGGAATCGATCAACCGTTCGAATTGAGCGATCTGCTCGACCGAGTAGTCGTGCATCGCACCATCGCCGCTCACGGCCTGATGCTTGTACCAGGCGGTCGTCCACTTCATGGTGTCAACGAAGTCGAGCACCGTACGCCAATGCAAATGGTGCAATGCCTTAGTGCAATCGAGCTGCAACGCCGTGTTTTCGTGAATGGTATTGGGAACCACCTCGAGAGTGCCGCGACCCCACTCGCGCACGACTTCCCTGGCGCCACGCTCCACTGTATTGGCAGTATCAACCGCAGGACCGAAATTCCAGGCGCCGCAGTAGTCGCGGCTGCCGTGGAGGCGCATCGCCAATGTGAGATAGCCGGCAAGTGGCTCGAGCACGAACTGCCACGGACGGGTGGCGCGCGGATTCCGGATGCGGATCGACTCGTCAGCACGAAGCGCACGAATGCAATCGGGAATCAGTCGAAACGCCGACCAGTCGCCGCCACCGATCACGTTACCCGCACGCGCTGAGGCAATGCGCGCTGCCGGATCCGCCTTGAAGAAACTCCGCGCATACGCCTGAATTGCCACCTCGGTCGCCGCTTTGCTGGCGCTGTATGGGTCGTCGCCGCCTACGCGATCGGTTTCGCGATAGCCCCAGATCTGCTCGACGTTCTCGTAGCACTTGTCCGACGTGATCATCACGGCCACACGAACGCCTGGGGTGGCGCGCACGCAATCGAGCACGTTGACGCTGCCCTGAACGTTGACCTCAAAGGTTTCAGCCGGGTTGTCGTACGACAGCCCGACAATCGCCTGCGCCGCCAAGTGAAACACGATCTCCGGACGGGCGCGCTCGAACAGCGCCAGCAACGCCTGCCTGTCACGGACGTCGAACAGCGATGAGTCGATGAGGCGATCGGTGCCGTTGGCGGTGTAGCCAGACAGCGGCGACGGCGGCGGCAGCGCCACGCCGTAGACGTGCGCGCCCATCCGCGCCAGCCACAGCGCCAACCACGACCCCTTCAGCCCCGTATGGCCCGTGACAAGAACACGCTTGCCTCGATAGAACTCTTTCAACGACTGGCTCAGCTCAGGCACGCGGCGTCTCCGGTTCGGGCACGTAGTTGGAATGGCCGGCCGGCCGCTTCAACGCGAAGATCAGGCGATTCGCCAGCCGCCGAAGCGGTGCTGGCAGCTGCGCCAGCGCCAGGCCGACCATCGTCTTTGAATCCCAGCGTTGCGAGGGATCGAGCTGGCGGGCCCGCGTGAACATGTCGCGCGCCCACGGCAGATCGTCGACCACGCGGACGCCCTGCCAGCCGGCATTACGGAACAGCCGCACCTTCATCGCCTTGAGGGGCGCACGACTCTCGTCGGGAAAATCGGGATGGCACTCGAGCTGATCAATCGCGTAGAGAAAGAACTCGATATTCCGCTTCACCGAGCGACCAAGATTGCTGGCATGGTCGCGCATCACGACCACCGGCTCCGGGTCGAAAATGAACGGATACCGCATCGCGTGCCGGAGGTAGATCGCCTCTCCCTCAATGAAGATCCCTTCATGAAAGGGGTAGCGGACGAAACATTCGCGCCGCGCCATTGGCGAAATTGGGTTCACGTAGGCGACCCGCTCGAGGTTGTCGAGCAGTTCGGTGAGCACGCGGGGGCCTGATGCCTTCACCGTCGGATCGAGCCACTGCTCGCCGGTCGTCTGATTGAGCCGGTACCCAGGTGAATAGACCACGCCTGTCTCTGGCGCGCCGCGGAACCGACCGACCTGCTGTGCCAGCTTGTTCGGCAGGTAGTAGTCGTCCGAGTACAGCAACGAAATGAATTCGCCACGCGCCTCGGCGACCCCTTCGTTGAATCGCTTCGTGCACGCCTGATTGGTATCGTGGAGAAACAACCGCACTCGCGGATGGTTCGCGTACGGCGCCAGCACCTCGCGGGACCGATCGGTCGAACCGTTCTCGAGCACCAGCAATTCCCAGTCGTCGAACCGCTGGTCGATCACGCTCTGCACGGCCTGGCCCAGATAAGCCGACTGGTTGTACGACAGCAACAGCACGCTGACGGCGGGTCGTGACGTCACGACGCAAACCTCTCGCAAAACTGCAGCGTCTCACGAACCGCGGAACGAAAGTCGGTCGAGGCCCGAAGGCCAAGAGCGCGTATCCTCGTCTGATCGTACGCAAACGACACCGGCACCGGCCCTTCGTGGGGAGGCGCCGTCAGTGCGATCGGCCGATCGTAGAGCGCTTGATATTCGTGCCGCACCAACTCGGCAAGATCGCGTACCGAGATCGTGGATCCGCTCTCCACGTTGAAGACAGGGTCGTCTGCCGCTTCCGCTGGAGCGCTGCACAGGAGACGGAGCGCTTCCACCACGTCGGACAGTGTTATGAAATCTCGGCGCTGCAGACCGCTGCTGAGTAGTGTCAGCACGCCCTTCTCATGCGCCTGTCGGCAAAGATCGAGCAACACTAGCGACCAGCGGCCGATCGCTGCGTCAGCGGGCGCGCCGATCCCATTCGACAAGCGCGCGATCGCCACAACAACACCGCTGCGAGACGCCGCACCACGGCACACGTGTTCTGCCGCCAGTTTCGTGATGCCGTAAAGGTGGCGCGGATTGGGGAGCGTCTGCTCGGTAATCACGCTGCCATCCACGACCGGGCCATAGACGTGAAAGGTCGACAGCAGTACGACGCGCGGTATCGCGCACGCGACCGCGGCGTCGAGCAGATGCGCTGTGCCCACGCAGTTCACGGAAAAGGCTCGTGCCGGATCAGCCGCACAGGTCTTTTCGTCGGCGGCGGCCAGATGCAGCACAGCGTCTGCAGGCCCCGCCTGCGCCATGGCGCGCATGATGCCTTCGCGGTCGGTGACATCGCCGACCAGCGCTTCCGCGCCAGGCAGGTCGCGTAGCAGGCGACCACCGAGATAGCCACGCCCGCCGGTCACCAGGAACCGGCTACCAGACATACGGAATCCGTCCCGAAGCGAGATCGATCTTCTCAGCGGACGCCGGATCGTGCGGACGGTCCGTGCAATTGGCCAGTAGCGCCGTCTGCTGCGTATCGTTCTTCCAGCCGTAGACCACGCCAGGCGGCACACGCACGAGCGTCCGGTGGCCATCGCCGAACTCGACCACCTGCACGGCACCACGCGTCGCGGATCCTTCGCGGTCGTCGAACAGCACCAGTCTGAGCCGCCCTTGTATGCAGGACAACAGATTGGTCTGCATCGACTGCCGGTGCCACCCCTTGACGATGCCGGGATTGCTCGAGGAGAAGTAGATTTCTCCAAAGCCGCTGAAGAACTCGGGGTCGTCGGCGCGCACCATGTGCTGGAGGGTGCCGCGCGCGTCCACCAGATCGTGAATGGGCTTGAGCTTCACGCCGTCAATCGTGGTGGCGCTCACCATCGCTCCCTATCGCGGAGCCGCACCCTCAGACCAGCTGTGGCGCGATGGCGGCGCCGGTCAGCGGCACGATCGACGCGGACTCGAAGCCGCGCAAGGCGTTGCGCGTGTCGACGATCGGCGTGCCGCTCTCGACGATCGCCTTCCATTCGAACTGGGAGTGGTCGGTGCAGATCACGTAGCAATCGACCTTGCCGATGGTGTCGCGCGGCTCGACATGCCGCAGATCGTGCGAGGGGCCATGGCCGTCGTTGTCGAGCGATGGCACGAACGGATCGCTGTACGACACGGTGGCACCACGCCGCTTGAGCAGCTCGAGAATGTCGAGCGCGGGTGATTCGCGCACGTCGCCCACATCTTTCTTGTAGGCCATGCCGAACAGATGGACACGCGAGCCGTTGACCGGCTTTTTCCGAGCGTTCAAGGCACTGGCCACTCGTTCAACCACGTATTCCGGCATCGACGAGTTCACCTGACCGGCAAGCTCGATGAAGCGGCACTCGAAGCCGCTCTGCCGCGCTTTCCACGACAGGTAGAACGGATCAATCGGAATGCAGTGACCGCCGAGGCCAGGCCCCGGATAGAACGGCATGAACCCGAACGGCTTGGTCTTCGCCGCCTCGATCACTTCCCACACGTCGATATCGAGCCGGCCGCACATCTGCGCGATCTCGTTGACGAGGCCGATGTTGACCGCACGGAAGGTGTTCTCGAGCAGCTTCACCATCTCGGCGACTCGCGTCGAGGTGACCGGCACGACCGTCGACACCGCCTGCGCATACGGCGCCTACGCCGCTTCGCTGCTGGCAGGTCCGTAGCCGCCGACAACCTTCGCGATGTTCTGCGTGAGGTAGCACAGCTTCCCTGGATCGACCAGCTCTGACGAGAACGCCGGCGAGAAACCGCGTGCGACCTGAAGCCCGCTGATCTAGAGTATACCCAGC
>CADEEX010000017.1:19001-24092 GCA_902826465.1 uncultured Acidobacteriota bacterium | reverse complement strand
CAGCGCCGCGGCCAGAAACGCCAGACCGGGCAGTGCCCACGTCGCAAAGCGGCCGACCGACAGCGCGAAGAGCTGCGTGAAGAAGATTGGTGCGGTCATGCTGGCGATGCCCGTGAGACTTCCCTGCGCACCCTGCAACTGTCCTTGCTCGGTGGCGTCGACGCGGCTCGTCATCAGGCTCTGCAACGCCGGATTCGCGAGGCCGGAAAACGCCGTGAATACGATGCCGACAATGAAGATCGCGCCGGTGGGCGCCAGGCCATAGACAGCCATGCCGATGGCTCCAGACAGAAAGCCGACGGCAAGTGCGCGGCGCTCACCAAGCGCGCGCACCAGCCGGCCGACCAGCGCCCCCTGCACAATCATCGACATGACGCCGACACCGGCGAGCACGAGGCCAACGGTGCGCGCATCCCAGTGATAGCGATACGACGTATAGAGCACGTACAGGCTGGGCATGGCGTCGTGCGCCAGCATTGACAGAAAGCCAGCCACCGACAGCCGCAGCACGGTGGGCCGCCGCTGCAGGAAGTGCAGCGCGCCGATCGGATGCGCGTTCCTCCAGCGATATGGCGCACGGCGTTCAGGCGGCAGCGACTCCGGCAGCACAAAGAACCCGTACGACGCGTTGAGCAGGCTCAGCCCCGCAGCGACGTAGAACGGCGTGCGCAGTCCATACGACACGAGCAGGCCGCCGAGCGAGGGCCCCAGGATGAAGCCGAGGCCGAACGCCACGCCAAGCATCCCGAACTTCTCGGCGCGCTTCTCTGGCGGCGTCACATCCGCGATGTAGGCGCCGGCCGTGCCGTAGATCGACGAGGTGATACCAGCGATCACGCGCCCGACAAACAACCAGCCAAGTGTCGGCGCCACGGCCATCAAGAGGTAGTCGAGCCCGAGGCCGAGATTCGACAGGATCAAGACCTTCCGTCGTCCGAACCGATCGGAGAGCGATCCGAGCACCGGCGAAAACAGAAACTGCATCGCCGCAAAGACGGCGCCGAAGATGCCGTAATACGTGGCCGCGCTCGAGGTATCGCCCCCCCGAAACTCGGCCAGCAGGCCGGGAAAGATCGGCACGATCATGCCGAGCGCGACCATGTCGATCACGACGGTGACAAACACGAAGCCAAACGCCGCCCGGCCCGCCGAACCCTCAGTAGTCATCAGCGAACATTACGGCACTATTGCCACAGAGGCGCGGAGACACAGAGAACATCCGTACCTGATTACTCTGTGCCTCAGTGTCTCCGTGGCCCTAAGCCGTGAGCCCCGAGCCCTGAGCCGCACTACAGGCCCCCTTGCCATCGGCGGATGAACTCGAACGGGTGCAGCAGCATCACGATGTTCAGCGTCAGGTTGTCCCGGATCCAGAAGGCCATGACGATCTCGACGGCGATCACCCAACTCCACGTCGCCACCTTCGGCAAACGACGCGTCAGAAAGAAGCCGAGCAGGCAGGCGCCAATGTCGCAGACAGAGTTCAGAATGCTGTCGCCGTAGTAGCCGAGCGAGATAGTGGTCTTGCGGTAGCGTTCAACGACGGTGTCAGTGTTCTCGTAGGCTTCCCACGCGGCTTCAATCGCGGTCGAGGCAATCACCCGCAGGCCGACCGAACCACGCGGCAGCACGAGGCGGGTCAAGCCGTAGAATGCCGCGCCGTGGGTGATGTGCGAGAAGGTGTACGGATCGGCGATCTGCTGCGAGTTCTGGTCGCTGTTGATGTTGCCGGACCATAACCGCACCGGGCCACGCTGATACGTATAGCGTCGGCCCATCTGCCGCTCGAGCAGCGCCGTCAGCGCGACGAGTACGCACACGATGATGACGTCGGTCCTGAAGGATGCGCTCTTGCGCCCGCGCAGGTAGCCCTGACGCCAGGCCACCAGGAGGAGCGCCGCGCCGGCCACCAGGAGCGGCGGCACGACGCCATCGAGCCTCCACATCATGTCAGCGTCCCTGGGCGATGCGGATCTTCTCCAGCAGCGACGCCATCACCGCTTCCGATCCGCTGAACAGACCCGCGGCCGGATCCTTCGCATACGGCAGCATCTCCGCAAAGATCGTGTCGGCGCGATAGAGATTCAAGCCGCGTCCGGCCAGATACTGCAGGCGCAGGTTGCGGTCGCGGTTGATTTGCGCATCGCGCGTCCACGGCTCGAGGTCGGTCGCCGACCCGGAGTAGGTGGCGAACAGATCGACCGCCGACATCATGCCGATCTCCGACAGCGACTTCTTGAGTGGCGCGTACTCCGGCTTGTTCAGCCGCGCTTCCATCTCGTCGATGTTGATGGTCGTGCCGTCGACCTGGCCAAGCAGCACCAGGTCGTAGCCCGCGCCGTTGTAGGTATTGGCGAAGATCATCCCTTTCGGGAACGCTTCGAAGAACGTGGCGACCTCGCTCTTGACCGCCTCGGTGTTGCTCTCGTAGAGCTGCACGAACAGCGTGACGATGCCGCCGGGATTCAGCTTCGTCTTGGCCAGCTCGAAGAACTCGCGCGTGTAGAGCATGGCGGCGCCCTTCACCCACGGGTCGAGCGGGTCTGACGTAATGGCGTCGAACTTCTCGTCCGTCGTCAGCAGGAAGTGCCGCGCATCGTCGATATGCACGCGCACCTTGGGATTAGTGACGACGTTGAAGTTGTGCTCGCCGAAATAGGCCGACGCCGCACGCGGCACGAGCGGCTCGATCTCGGCGATGGTTTCGTGCTCGACCACCGGATCGATCGACACCGCCCCGGCGGTGACGCCGGCGCCGCAACCGATCACGACGACCTTCTTGGCGCTGGCTGGCACGAGCGTCGTCAGATGTCCGAGCATCCGCTGGAGCCGCATGTCCTGCGGCTCGCTCGACGCCTGCACCTTGCCGGCGTTGTGATAGTTGCGGACACCGTTGGCGCGCTCGGACACCGCGACCGAGGCGTTCCACCCTTCGCCCATGTAGATAATTTCTGACTGCCCGAGCTGCGAGGCTGTATAGCGCCCGTAGGCGACGAAGACGCCTGGCACGGGACGGACGGTGAGCGTGAGCAGACCCGCGGCCAGTGCCGCCGCACCGAGTGCCGCCGCGTTGAGCTTCGCTTCGGCGAGCAGCCACAGGCCTGACAGCGCCGCCACCAGCACGAGCAGCTGCTGTGCGCGCTGGGTACCAACAAGAACGATCAGTACGAGACCGGCCGTGAGCGATCCCGCAATGGCGCCGAGCGTATTCGCGGCGTAGACACCGCCGACCAGGCGTCCCTGATCCTGATCCTTGGTGGCCACCGCGGCGAGGGCCAGCGGAAAGCTGGCGCCCCAGAGGATGGCGCCTGGCAGGATCGCAAACATGCAGCGCACGAGATCGAGCTGGAACTGATAGAAGGCGTTCGGGGCAATCGACGGGTTCACCGGCCAGAACGGCAGCGATTGCGTGAGCACCCAGGCGCTCCAGGCGATGGCGCCGCACAGCAGGATCTGACACCAGCCGAGCGCCACGGCCGGCCGCTGCATGCCGCGTCCCATCGATGCGCCGATGCTGCTGCCGAGGCCGAGGCCGGCAAGGAACACGGCGAGGATCAGCGAGAAGGTGTAGGTGGTGGCGCCGAGCAGCAGTGACAGCAGCCGCGTCCAGATGACTTCGCTCGCGAGCGCCGTGAAGCCCGAGAGCGCAATTACCACGTAGACGCCCTTACCACCGCTGGTGCGGACGATCGCGGATGGCGTGTCCGATACCGTGGCGACATGTGGCGCACTCGTGGCAAGCACCAGTGCCAGGCCGGCGACGACGACATTGATGACCACAGCGACGTAGGTGGCCACCGAGACGTCGTAGTACGACAGCAGGTAGAAGCCGCCGAGGAGACTGCCGAGCACGGCACCGGCCGTGTTGCCACCGTAGAAGAAGCCAAGCCAGGCGACCCCGTCTGGCGTCCGCTCGATCCAGCGCGCAATCGCCGGCAGCGTGGCGCCCATCAGGAGCGTGGGCGGCAGCAGGCAGATGGCCGCAGCGACGGCGCGAAAGACGATGCCAACGACGCCACCACCGGCCCAGGCCGTGTAGACGCCACCCACGAGCGGCATCGCAAACAGAATGAGCAACCCCATGGCGCCGATGCCGAGTTCGAGCCACGCGTAGACCTTGAGCGGGTGTGCCGACGTCGGAATGAAGCGCGGCAGCAGCAGGCTGCCGAGGCACATCCCACCCATGAAGGTACCGAGCAGCACACCAATGGAGACGGCCGAGGCGCCGATGACGAGTTCGAGGAGCTGAAACCAGACGACTTCGTAGATGAGTGCAGCGCAGCCGCTACCAACGAACAGCAACAGCAGCGCGGGCAAGAGACGCCGCGCGTTCAATGAGCCTCCTCGACGACCGGGAAAGGACGACGTTCAGAAAGACGAGGGACGAGTTGCGGAAACAAGGCCCGGCGATTCTACTCTGACCGCCAGCATCAGCGAGGGAATGGCGCCAGCGGCGCGGGATGACCGGCCGGCAGCGGCGCACGAGTCGTATTGAGCACCATCGCCAGCATCGAGTAGTAGCCCGAGATACCGAGGATGTCGATGACACCCTGCTCACCGAACGCCGCCACGGCGCGCGCGTAGGTGGCGTCGCTGACACTCTGTAACCGATGAAGTTCGTCGCAGAAGTCGTACAGGGCCGCTTCATCGGCGGCCATGCGTTCGGGACGCCGCCCTCCGGCGATGGCGGCGATTGTGTCGGCCGACAACCCGCCCTGACGGGCGAAAGGGGCGTGCACATCCCACTCGTACTGCTGGGTCCATTTCCTCGCGGTGATGAGGATGGCGAACTCGCTGAGCCGCGGTGGCAGCACGCTGGTGAAGCGCAGGTAGTCGCCAAGCGCTCGCGCCCGGTTCATCACCTCCGGGCTGCGCAGCAGCGGAATGAACGGGCCTGAGAGCGGTGCCTTGCGCACCCCCTCGAACTCGGCGACGGCCTTCCTCTGCGCCTCGGTGAGACGCTCGGCCGGAATAGGCGGCATCCGATCCTGCGCAGCGGCCAGCGAGGCGAACGACGAGAGCACGACTGCAACGGCGACAAGTCTCATGGCGTAATCCTCTCGGGCGTTCTGGCGTCCTGGCCACAGAGAC
>CADEEX010000017.1:0-18901 GCA_902826465.1 uncultured Acidobacteriota bacterium | reverse complement strand
CTGTGCCTCGGTGGCTGTGCCTCGGTGGCTGTGTCTCCGAGCCCCGGTGGCAGGGCCCCTACAAAACAAAAGGGCGACGGTCGCGTGACCGTCGCCCAATCGAAGAACCGTCGCTCGTGAGAGCGGCGAGCTACTTGAGGTGCTTGCTCACCAGCTTCGTCATGGCGAACATGTTGACGGACGTCTTGCCGCCGAACACGGCCTTCAGATTGGCGTCGGCGTTGATCATGCGCTTGTTCTTGGCGTCCTGCAGGCCGTTCTTCTTGATGTAGAGCCAGAGCTTCTTGGTGACTTCGGTGCGCGGCATCGGCTTGGCGCCGACCACGGCTGCCAGCGTTTCGCTCGGCGTCACCGGCTTCATGAACGCTGCATTCGGCTTGCGCGCCGTCTTCTTCTTCGGGGCTGCCTTCTTCGGGGCCGCCTTCTTTACAGTCTTCTTTGCCATGCCGTCTCCTATGAAGACGCACAATGCGTCGAGGGAGAGTACCACGAAATCACTCGTTTCCTCTCTGCAATGTCAACTTTTCCTCTCTGAGAATCGTCTATCTCGCCATGGCGCTCCGCCTCGCGTTCCGCACCCTCTTCAAGACACCGTTCGTGACCGTCATCGCCATTCTCTCTCTGGCGCTTGGAATCGGCGCCAACACGGCGATCTTCTCGGTCTTCGATCAGATGCTCCGCCGTCCTCTGGCGGTACCTGAGTCAGACCGTCTCGTGAACCTCGGCGCGCCAGGACCGAAACCTGGCAACACGTCGTGTAACCGGGCGGGCAGCTGCGAGCAGGTGTTCAGCTATCCGATGTTCAAGGATCTCGAGAGGGAACAGACCGCATTCGAGGGAATCGCCGCCCATTTCCTCACCGCGGTGAACATCGCCACCAGAGGCGACACCATCAGCCGCGACGGCGTCTTCGTCTCTGGCAGCTACTTTCCCACGCTGAAGCTGACCCCGACGATCGGCCGTCTGCTCGGTCCCTCGGACGACGGTGCGCCAGGAGAACCGCACGTGGCGGTCCTCAGCCATGGCTTCTGGACGTCGCAGCTGAATCGCGACCCTGACGTCCTCTCCCAACCCTTCACCATCAACGGTCAGGCGATGACGATTGTCGGCGTCGCCCCCGAGGGGTTCGAGGGAACGACGCTTGGGGCGCGGCCAGCGGTGTTCATCCCGATCACACTCCGCGACCTGATGCTGCCGGGCGCACGGACCAGTACCTTTGAGAATCGGCGTAGTTACTGGGCGTATCTGTTCGCCCGACTCAAGCCGACTGTCTCCGTCGAGCAGGCGCGCACCTCGCTGCAGGGCCCGTACTCGCGCGTGCTCAACGACGTGGAAGCCCCGCTGCAAACCGGCATGAGCGAGCAGACGATGACTCGCTTCCGCGCCAGGACCGTCAGCCTTGAGCGCGGTGAACGGGGCCAAACCTCCGTCGCCGCCGAAGCCAGAGACGGCCTGACGCTCCTGCTCGGCGTCACCGGCGTCGTCATCCTGATTGCCTGCGCGAACATCGCGAATCTGCTACTGGCCCGCTCCGCCGCCAGAGCCACCGAGATGGCCGTTCGCCTGTCGATCGGCGCGTCCCGTCGTCAGCTCGTCGGCCAGCTGATGACGGAGTCGTTGCTGCTCGCTGGCATGGGCGGACTGGCTGGCCTGCTGGTGGCGCGGTGGACGCTGGCGCTGATGATGACCATGCTGCCGGCGGAGGTGCAGGAGACGATCGAGTTCAGGCTCGACTGGTCGGTGCTGCCGATTGCCGCGGCGATCACCCTGGCCACCGGCGTGCTCTTCGGGCTGTTTCCGGCAGTGCATAGCACGCGCCCTGACCTCATCGCCAGCATCAAGGGACAGGCCGGCCAGCCGGGCGGTGGCCGCTCGGCGTCGCGCTTCCGCAGCAGCTTGGCCACGGCACAAATCGCCCTGTCAATGGCGCTGCTGGTGGCGGCCGGGCTCTTCACCAGGAGTCTGATCAATGCCTCGAAGGTGGACCTCGGGCTGAACACCGAACATGTCCTGATGTTCCGCGTCGCGCCCGTGCTGAACGGCTATTCGGTGGAGCGCGGACGCCAGTTATTCGAACAGATCGAGGATGCCATCTCGGCGCTGCCAGGGGTGCTGTCGGTCACGGAATCGACGGTGGCCCTGCTGTCGGGCAGCAACAACAACAACAGCCTCATCATCGAGGGATACGAAGTCGGCCCCGACACCGACACCACCGTGCGCGCCAATCGCATCGGCACCGAGTTCTTCAGGCTTCTCGGCATTCCGCTGCTGGCCGGCCGCGACTTTACCCGCGCCGATGGCATCGATGCGCCCAAGGTGGCGGTGGTCAACGAGGCGTTTCTGAAGAAATTCAATCTCGGCCCGGACGCGGTCGGGCGTCACCTCGGGCAGCGCGACGGCCAGAACGCGCTGGACATCGAAATCGTCGGCATCGCGCGCAACGCCAAGTACAGCGAGGTGAAGCAGGAGATGCTGGCCACCTACTTCATGCCCTACCGTCAGTCGGCCGCAGGGTTCATGACCTACTACGTGCGCACCAGCACCGAGCCGGAAGCCATGGCGGCGAGCATCCGCAAGGTCGTCTCCGGGCTCGATCGCAACCTGCCAGTCGACGATCTGCGCACCCTCACGCAGCAGGTGCGCGACAGCATCTTTCTCGACCGGTTCATAGGGACCCTGGCAACGGCGTTCGCTACGCTCGCGACCCTGCTGGCCGCGATCGGACTCTACGGCGTGCTCGCCTACACCGTGTCGTTACGGACGCGTGAAATCGGCCTGCGGATGGCCCTCGGCGCCGCGCCGGAGCAGATTCGGAACATGGTGCTGAGGCAGGTGGCGACGATGCTCGCAGTCGGCGGCGCGCTGGGACTGGTGGCTGCGGTGTGGATTGGCCTGGCCGCTGCGTCCATGCTGTTCGAGATGAAAAGCTGGGATCCGGTGGTGCTCATCACCGCCGCACTCACCCTCAGCATCGTCGCCCTGGTCGCAGGCTTCCTTCCGGCACGGCGAGCCGCGCGTATTGATCCGATGATTGCGCTCCGCTACCAGTAACGCAGGTGCACAGGTGCATGGGTGCACGGGTGCAGTTCCTTGGAACCCTGGAACCGTGGAACCCTGGAACCCTGGAACCTGGAACCGTGTGTTACTGCTTGATCGTCGGTTCTCCCAGCGAGGGCTCCCCTTCCGGCGGCAGCGTGTGCAGGAACTCGTAGAGCGCGCCGATGTCAGTGTCAGACATCCGGCTGTAGGCTTCCCACGGCATGGGCGACCCTGGGTATTTCCGTCCTCCCACCTTGAAGCGGGCGACGAAGGTGGCGCGGTCTGGAAAGCGCAGCAGCGCGCTGCCGACGCGTGGTGTCAGATTCGGCGGCTGATAAAACACCGTCGGGTCGACCCCCTCGCGGAGCGCAGGCTCCATGGGTGTTCCCCCTGAGAAGCGCGGCCCGGTGGCGGCGCCGGTCATCAGGTTGAACGGCGTGTGGCACCCGGCACAGTTGGCGACACCACGAGCCAGATATTCGCCACGCTGGGTCGTGACCTCCTGCGCCGGCGCCACCTTACTCGGACGACCATCGAGCTTGGGGAGCGCGACTGGGGCGAAGCTCTTGATCACCTTGCCAAAGAGCGTCCATTCATTCGCCGGAACGGCGTTCCGCACGGGCGGCTGTGTCCGCAGGAATGACAGAATGTCGATGAGGTCCTGATCGCTCATATTGCTGAACGGCATGAACTCGGAAATCGAGGCCATGCCGTCCGGACGCACGGCATGACGGAGCATGCGCGCCACCTGAGGGTCGGAATAGCGGCCAATGCCGGTTTCCGGATCGGTAGTGATGTTCTTCGAATACACCGTGCCGAGCGGTCCGAGCGCGAACTTGAAGCCGCCGGTCAGGGCCGGCCGCGGTCCACCGCTGAAGAACCGGTCGTACTCCTCGATATTCGCCGTGTGGCACTCTACGCAGTGCGCCGGGCCGAACACCAGGTATTCGCCGCGGGCGATCGAGTCGGGATCGGTCGTCGCGTGCAGCTCCGGCGCTGGGACATCCCACACCTTGTTCCAGGTGACGGACACGTAGCCGGCCAGCGCCACGGCGGCCACCAGCAGAACGCCACCCGCAATCTTCAGCATCGTCAGCAATGTGCGCATTCGGACCTTCCAGCGATGAGTCGCTGTTCCGGTAACGCGACAGCGCGGGGCGAACCCCGCAGACGCAACTATTTCTGGCGCCGAAGGTCGCGATGGCGGTCAACCCACCAGGCCCAGGTGCCAAGAATGCCGGCACCGGCCAGCGCACCAAGCGCCAGCGTCGTCGAATCGGAGGGTGGCGTGCTGTTGATGTTGGCGACGTAGATCACCATCAGGAATGCCGCGAGCGCCACGAAGCCCCACCGTCCCACGGCGTCACGCGCCATCGTCGTCTGGCTGTAGATCCAGAGGCCGATGGCGTAGAGGGTCACCTCGACGGCGATGGTGCCAGGGATCGAATTCCAGAGACCAAGGCCGTACCTGGCGCTGCCTGGATAGAGCGGCATGTCGGGCCGGTGCGTGATGTAGTCGAGCAGCCAATGGCTGACAATCAGCGACCCGAGGACCCAGACGCTGCGGCGTCCACCGGCGACGACGCGGTACGCCACACCCACAACGAGTCCCCAGATGAGGAGCGCGGCGAGCGAGTGCGAGTACGGATAGCTGACGAAGTCGAGCGGCGTGAACGCGGTGTTGCCCGGATCGACCCTGACCACCTCGACGCCGAATCCGAGGAGCAGCGGCCAGACCATGTCGGCCCACTGGGACGCGACCATCAACATGCCCAGTGATACGCGCGGAGTGAAGCGCTTGGCCGCAAACCCGAGCGCAAGGTGGCCGATGAACATCTGCCCTGAATCTTATCGCGTGATCAGGGCGACCGCGGCCAGGCACACCGTGGCGCCGACCCATTGGAGCGGACTGACGGGTTCCTTGAGCACCAGTCGGGACAGCGCCACCGTGGCCACCGGATAGAACGACGAGAGGACAGCGGCGACGTCGAGGCGCACGTGCTGGCGGGCCAGCAGATAGAGCACGTTGCCGCCGGCGTCGAGGACGCCGGCCAGAAGCGCGATCGGCACAACCGCCCGCGGCAGCACACGGGCCTGCTGCGAGGCCAGCAGCGCCATCGCCACGATGAGGGTGGTCGAGCGCGCAATCGCCAGTGGACCGAAGATCTGGGCCTTCGGCACCTGGGCGATCAGAATCAGGAACGCGCCGAAGCCGCACCCTGCGAGCACCGCGGCGCGTAAGCCGGCAGTATGAGCACCCACTCCGCCTGGCCCGGCCGCCACGAGCCAGATGCCAACCGCCGCCAGAAGGAAGCCGGTCAGCTGCATTGCCTGCGGCGCCTCGTTGATGAGCGCGCTGACGAGCACAGGAATCGCGGCCGTGAGGACACCAGAGGTGGGTGCCACGACGGCAGCATTGCCGGTCGCCAGGCCACGATAGAGCGCCGCGATGCCGATGGCGCCGGCCACGCCGGCGCTTGCCGCCCAGAGGCCGTCGATCGCTGACGGGAGCGGCTCCCGTGCCACGATCGCGAACAGCGACAGGAGGAGGATGCCGCCGACGGCGTTCACGGCGAGCACCTGGAAGTGATGGGCGCGCCGGGTGGCCAACCCGCCCGCAAAATCGGCCGCGCCCCACACCAGCGCCGACGTCAACGCGAGGGCGATGCCGGCGGTCTCGTTCATGCGCCGCCGTTGGCCGGCGGGCGCATCCGCCACTTGATCCGCGTGTAAGCGATGCGGAAACCGTGGCGTTCGGCGTTCCGCTGCGACGCACTGCCCGGCTGCGCACACATCATCGCGAGATCGGCGCCGGCCCGTTCGGCGAACGCCAGCCGTGCGTGCAGCAGCGCGCGCTGCGCGCCCTGCTTCCTTCCGCTTGGCACCGTGCTGGCCCCGGCCAGCAACACCACGCCGTCGCGTAGCAACGCCAGGCCGGTGGCAATGGGCGTGCCGCTGAGCTCGGCGAAGAAGCAGTAGCCGTCTTCGGTGTGCGCCGACACGTCCCCCATGTCGAGCATGAACGCCGCCAGTTCCGGATACTCACTCCAGCCTTCGGCGCCAGTGGCAGCCCATCTGGCGGCTTCGTCCGTTCGTGCGAGTCGAACTGTGGGGCCGCTCTCGGACGGGCTCTCGGACGTGGCCGATGCAACCGCCTGGGCGCACGGCCGATACATGACGCTCGTGAACTCGAACGGCTCGTAGCCTCGCTCGGACAGCAAGGCGAACACCGATGGATCGGCAAGTGGGCTCACTTCGTGGAACAGCTCGGCGCCGCGGGTCCGGAAGAACTCTTCGAGGGTGTCGAGCGCCGCCGGCGTCAGCGGCGCTGTCATGCCGAGGCCGAACGTCTGCGTGAGCGGCGACCCGACGCCGTCGAACATCGCGAACGCGCCGTCGACGTCACACCAGGTGGCACCAGACTCTGGCTTGAGACTGGCGCGCGCTTCGACAAAGCGGCGATTGGCGTGCGCCTCGGCCCCTTCGAGTCGACGGGCCAGCGTCAGGTCGGCGAACGGGTAGCTGTCCGCGCTCACGGTGTGACCGCGGGTGGACACGCCACCCGGCGATAGACGAACGGGATGCGCCGCTCTTGTCCGTTGGCGCGGCCGCTGATCCACGCGGTCAGCTGATTGTCGGCGGTCCGCTCGTAGCCGACCTGCTGGGGAAAATCGTGCGATGGATCCTCGAACACGAGCCGTCGATTTCCCACCTCGGTCGCCAGGAACGTCGTCGTCGCCTGCGCGTGGGGATGCGCTTCGTAGGCCAGACGGCCCTGGTCGTCCACCGACAGGATCACGAACTCGTGGTCGAGGGTGCGGTCGTTCGCAGTGGTGCGGCCGACGCCAAGCATTGTTCCACCGCGTGGACGCGTCCACTGCTCTTCAATGACTCGGCCGTTCGTGGTCGTTTCCCAGCAGCCGGCGAGCCACGCCGCATCATTCACCGAAGCGCGGGGGCGTTGACCGGCTGCCGCGAGCAGCACCACGCCGAGCGTGACCTCGGCGCCAATCACACGTAGTGACCAATCGCCATCAGCGCCGCGGCAATCACCTGCAACACCACGACGACGAGCCCGAACGTCGCCATCTTCTGGCGCAAGGCATTGGCGTCACCAAGCAACCGCTGCTTGTCGGCACCGTCGGCCATGGTCGCGACACGGCCCATGAGCTCGATCATCTTCTTCGAGCTGCGGCCCACGATGCTGCCACCGACGACGGCGGCGAGGATACCGGCCACGCCCCCCATGCCGTAGACCCGGCCCGCCATGCTGCCGCTGACGCCAGGGTCGAAACCGCCCGTGAAGCGCCCGTACAGATAGAACCCGGTAAGAACCGTGATGCCGCTGATCGACGCGAAGAACGGGACGATGCCCTTGCGATTGAGCGCCAGCATCACCTGCCCGCCCGACGGTCCTGACGCATTAATCGCTGGCATCAGGAGCAGCGACATGAAGGCGGCGGAGCCGAGCCACAGGGCGGCGAGGAGGACGTGCGCGATTCGAACACCGAGAAACAGAACGTTCATGAGGCACCTGCTGGGTTAAGGTGTAAACGCTGGCGATGATAACAGGTGAGGCGGGACGATGAGTAAAGGACGGCTCGAAGCGTTCAGCGACGGCGTGATCGCCATCCTGATCACGATCATGGTGCTCGAGCTCAAAATCCCGCACGGCAGCGACTGGCATGCGCTCCGCGACATGCTGCCGGTGTTTCTGACCTACGCCCTGAGCTACGTGTTCCTCGGCATCTACTGGAACAACCACCATCACATGCTGCACGCCGCCGAGCGCGTGAACGGTCGCGTCCTGTGGGCCAACCTGCACCTGCTGTTCTGGCTGTCGCTGACGCCGTTTGCCACGGCGTGGATGGGCGACTATCACGAGGCGGCGCTGCCAAACGCCGCCTACGGAGTGGTGCTGCTCGCGTCGGCCATTGCGTATTACATCCTGCAGCGCGAGATCGTCGCCATCGAACCGCCACATTCACGGCTGCACCGAGCGCTTGGTCGCGACCTCAAGGGGAAGATCTCGCCGCTCCTGTACGTGGTCGGCATCGGCATGGCGTTTGTCAGTCCATGGGTCTCGAGCGCGATTTACGTCAGCGTCGCACTGCTGTGGCTGATTCCCGATCGGCGCATCGAACGGGCGATGAACGGCCTCTAGGTGCCGAGCGCCGTGGCCAGGGCGCGCATGTCCCCCACCTGCAGGTCGAACGTGCCGGCGGCGGGTGCCGTCGATTGACGAGCCGTGCCGTACTCGAGCGGCCGGTGCACGTAGGCCGTGCGCAATCCGAGCGCCTTCGCTGACCGCAGATCGCCGACGTGGGCGGCCACCATCATCACCTGCTCGTGCGGCAGGTCGAAAAACTCACCCGGCATCAGGTAGGTTTCGCGATCCGGCTTGTAGTGACGCACCAGTTCCGTCGAGAGGATCGCGTCCCACGGGAGCCCGGCGAACTTGCCCATGTTGGTCAGCAGCGACACGTTGCCGTTCGACAGGGGCGCGATCACGAATTTCTTCTTCAACCGTGTCAGCCCGTCCACCGAGTCGGGCCAGCCCTTCAACCGATGCCAGACGCGATTCAGGTGATCCACTTCCTGCGGAGAGAGTCCGGTGATCTTGAAGCGCACCAGCAGCGTGTCGAGCGTCGCGCGGTGCAACACGTCGAGCTTGGTCCACGGCAGCTCGCCCGACCGCACCCGATTCATTGCCGGCCCGTAGCCGGCGCGCCACGCATCGGCAAACGCCGGCCAGTCAACCGTGAATCCCTTGGCTTTGCCCAGCGCCTGTCCCTCGGCGATCACCGCCGAGCGCCAGTCGACCACGGTGCCGAAGGTATCGAAGACCAGGAGCTTGACGTCGCGCAACGCGGGGGGCGCCTGTCCTGCCGAGGCGCTCGATCGGCCACCGACCGCGCTGAAGGCGGTCGCCGCGACCGCGCTGGTGAGAAACGTCCGCCGATCCATGACACCTCCTGGCGCGCCGCTCGCGCATGGCTGGAATGGCGCGCATCATCGCACAAAAGACGGGTGCACGGGTCCACGGGTGCACAGGTCCACGGGCCCGCGGGCCCACAGGTCCACGGGGCCCTCTCTCGGGACCCTCGACGGGACAGCGCCGATCGGGCCCTCTTGCTCCTGGATCGCGCCACCGGGCACACTCGTGTCGCCCGAGCGCTTCGCTGCGCGATTGCCTACGTGCTGGTCCGAACGCCGGTCGTCGTCGCGCAAGCCGCGGCGGGGCAGTGCGATGGCCATGGATCGCGCGAACGGAAGTCAATCGCAGGAATCGACCCTCGACGCTGCTCGGGTCGCCCTGAGCAGCGCCGAAGGGCGCGTCCCTTCGTGTTCCGCGCCATGTGAACGGTGTCGCTCTCGTCGCGGCGAGCGCCCGACCGCCGCTCTCCCGCCGTCCCGTAAACCCGTAAACCCGTGGACCGTGGACCGTGGACTAAAGATCCTACACATCTCGGCGACGAGGGTTGTGCGGCGATCGCGTTCGTGATCTACTGCGGACGATGACGACACCACGGGTGACGGCGGGGCTCGAGGCGGCGACGCAGGAGTTAACGGGGCTGGATTTGGGGGACGCCCGCTTGGAGGCCCGCGCGGCGCGGGTCGTCACCGCGCTGGCGCGCGACCCGGCGGCCACGTTTCCTGCCGCGATGGCCACCGAAGCCGAGCGCGAAGCGACGTATCGCTGGCTCCGGAATCGGCGCGTGACGTTGGCGGCGCTCCTCGCGCCGCACGTCGCGCAGACCGTGGCGCGGGCGACCGCGACGGGGACGCGCCCGTTGGTGCTGCTCGACCGGACGGCGTTCATCTTTGCGGGCGAGGGCACGCGCGAGGGGTTGACGCGGCGCGGGCCCGCCCGGCACGGATTGGATGCGATCGTCGCGTTGGCGGTGACGCCGACGCGCACGCCGTTGGGAGTGCTCCAGATCCTGCCGCTGCCCAAGGCCGGCGGGGCGACGGACGCGGCGACGTGGGACGCCGCCGTGACGGCCACCGACGCGCACGTGGCGGCACTGGCGCCCATCTACGTGATCGATCGCGAAGCGGGCGCGTATGCCCTGTTCAGTGCGTTGCAGCGCGCCGGCCGCGATTTCGTCATTCGCGTCAATCCCGATCGGCTCGGGCGCGAGCATCCCGACACCGCCCCGGCGACGGTGCGCGCGATCGGCGCGCAGGCGCCGGTGGTGCTGACGCGGACCGTTCCGCTCGCCCGCCGCACTGCCGTCGGCGTGCCGCGGGAGACGCGGCGCCATCATCCGCCGCGCCCCGAGCGCCACGCGACGCTGACCGTTGCGGACGTGTCCGATCCACCTGGCCCGGCCGAAGCGCAGCCGGCGCTCCGGTCCCGCGACGCTCGCCCTGCAGATCGTCCACGTTGAAGAAACGGCGCCGCCCGCCGGCCAGGCCCCCGTCGCCTGGACGCTGGTGACCAGCCTCGCCGTGCCCGATGCCGCGGCCGTCGCCGCGGTGGTCGATCACTATCGCGCGCGCTGGACCATCGAGGAATACTTCAAGGCGCTCAAATCGGGCTGTGCGTATGAGCAGCGCCAACTCGAAAGTCGCACGACCTTGCTCAATGCGCTCGGCGTGTTGGCCCCGCTCGCGTGGCGGCTGCTCGCGTTACGCACCGCGGCCGACGACGGTGCGGCGGCCGCGTCGCTCCTCGATCCCGACGAACTCGCGGTGCTCCGTCAATTGCCGCCGGGGCGCACCCTGCCCCCCACGCCCACCGCGGCCGCCGTCTGGGCCGCGGTCGCCTGTCTCGGGGGGCACTTTCCGCATAACGGCCGTCCCGGCTGGCAGGTGCTCTGGACCGGCTATCGCAAACTCTGTGATCGCGTTGAAGGCTACCGCCTCGCGCGCGCCATGCTGCACACCGCCAGCTCCGACGTGGTCCCCAACATGTGATCAATCGTCAGGACCGTGGACCGTGGACCGTGGACCTGTGGACCTGTGGACCTGTGGACCTGTGGACCCGTGGACCCGACTAGTCGCCCGCCACGAACGCCGCGAGTTGCCACTGACCGTTCGCCTTGCTGAACAGCGCCCTGTGGCCCACGCTGCTGCGCAGGAACCGGCTGGCGACGAATCCGCGGCGGCCATCGGCGAGCTGCACCTCGGTCATGCCGTCCTTCTCGCCCGCCGATCCAACCGGCACGAGCGCGTAGCTCAGGGTGGTGACGAGCGCACTTCGGGCTGACGGCTCCGCGCGCACGGCGACGCGATCGCCCACAATCGCGACGTAGCTGAAGGCATCAATATCCTCCGGCCACGTGCTGTAGACGTAGGGCGCAACGAACTGATCGGCCGACGTGAAGGTGCCGCCAAGGGCCAGTGCCTCAGCAAGGTCGCCGAAGAGGGTACTGTTCGGGGCTGAGAGCACACGACGCCACGACGCCGCACCTCCGTCGCCGCCAAACGACTGGCGGATCCCCGGGCTGCTCATGCCGACGACCGCCTCGACGTCGTGTCGCGCCACCGCCGACTGCAGGCGAGCACGGAAGGTAAAGAACTCCGGCTGCTTCACGGCGTCGTCCACCGGCATCAGCGGCCGCTCGCGACGCTGCGCCGCCGTGGTCGTGCCAATCAAGGCGATGGCGACGAGACACGCCGCCAGACTGCGCATCAGATCGCGCACGACGCAGACGTTGTCCTTCGTCATTGAACAGTTCGCCATGTCGTCGCGTGCTGTTAGTCGCGCACGACGCGAATGCGGTGCGCTTCGCTATCGGTCACATACAGGGCACCCGACGCTGGATCGACCCACAGTCCGTGGGGCCGCGCCAGCTTGCACTCGAGCGGCGTGGTTTCCGGACCGTCGCCGCGCTGGCCGGTGCCAAGCACGGTGGTAATGATGCCCGTGGTGAGATCGACCTTGCGGATGACATGGTTCTCGGTGTCGGCGATGAACAGCGCTCGCTGGCGCGCGTCGTAGGCCAGTCCCTTCGGGCCGCCGAGCGTCGCATCGCGGGCCGGTCCGCCGTCGCCGCTGTACCCCTGCGGGCCCGCACCGGCAATGCGATGCCAGGTGTCCGAGGCAGGATCGAGACGGAGAATCGCGTTGCCCTCCCGCAGCGCCAGGAACAGCGTGCCGTCGGGCGCGAACGCAAACGTGCGCGGACCACGCAGCGGCGTCCCTTGCCGAGGCGCACCGTCGGGCGTGGGTTGCGCCACGCCGGTACCGGCAAACGTGTCGATGACGCCGGTCGTCAAATCGAGGCGACGAATCCGCTGATTGCCAATGTCGCAGATCAACAGACCATTCCTGCCATCGATCGCGATCGCGTGCGGCTGCCGCAGTTGCGCTTGCGCGGCAGACCCGCCGTCGCCGGAGAACCCTGCCACACCGGTGCCGGCCACCGTCGAAATGGTGGCCGTGCCGGCCTCGACTTTGCGGACAACGTGACTGTCGCGCTCCGCGATATAGAGGTGGCCGCGTGCATCGAACGCCACCTCGTGCGGCATGTTGAGCGTTGCCGCCGTGGCGGGACCACCGTCGCCCGAATGGCCCTTCTCTCCGGTTCCCGCAATCGTCGTCGTTCGACCGGTGCGCAGATCGAGGCAACGAATCCGCTGATTGTCGAGATCGCAGAAGCAGAAACCGTCGGGGCTGGACGCCATGCCGTACGGGTTGTTGACCTCGCGATCCGACAGACCCGGCACACCGGTGCCAATCACCGTCGTCACTCGCGTCTGAGCCGAGGCTTTCGACGCAATGGCGAGGGCGAACATGCCGGCGATGGCTTCGCGGCGCGTGAGCGGAGCGGTGGTCATGACACGTCTCCAGAGGCGGCAGCCAGGGCACGATCGGCTTGCCAGAGGTGGCGCCGCTCGTGGGCCATCATGATAGTGAGTGCTGAGTACAGGTTGTACTTCACGCTGGCGTTGAACGGTGACACCAGCCGCTTCCGCGCGAGATCGCGTCCGGCACATCGCTCGACGCGAAGAGCGAACTCGCGTTGCAACAATTCGAACTCGCCGACGACCGACGCGGGGTCGCCCGCAGTGAGTGGCACGAACTGGGCCGCCGTTTTTGTTTTGCTTCGAAACGGCGGCTCGAGCAGCCATGTCAGCAGGGCGCCGAACAGGTCGCGCCGATAGCGGTGCGTCGGCCCTACGTCCCTCACATCTGCGAGTGCCAGCGCCGCATCAATCATCGGCAGATAGGCCGTCGTGGTGAGGCTCAGATGACGGACACACTCGGCGGCCGACCACGACTCCGGCGCGGGGCGCCGCTCGAACGCGTCCGCTGGCGTGCCAAGAAAGCGTCGCGCATGGCCTGTGGCGTCGCCAATCTGCTGAAGGATCGCATCGAGCTGCGGATGACGCGTCGCCACGATTCAGACCTCGCCCTCACCCACGGGCTCCGGGCCAATGTGCACGAAGACGAACCCAGGCGGCTGGTCGTTGATCGTCGCCTTCACCGGCTTCTCGTGACGCAGCATGTCAACAAGCGCCGGCAATGCGCTGCGCCGATACACGGCAACGGCAGTCTCGAGGTCGCCGCCTATCGCCGGCGGAGGCAGCACCGCATCCTCATCGATGAAGTTGATGCGAACAACCTCCGTCTGGTCGTGCCACAGCTGCATGGTGGCGACACCGCCACCGCTCGAACTGAACGAGTAGTTGTACCGCGTGATCTCGTGGGTCTTGAACGCCATGGCTGTCCTTGGAATGGGGATGCGTGTCTATGCTGGTGACGCGGACCCGGCGTCACGTCACCGGAGGGAGCGGCTCATGAGGACGAGCCGCAGCGGCGCGCTCTTTGCGCTCGGCATCGGCAATCGCCTGCCGGTCCTGCCGAATCTCGAGCCGCAGCTCTCCGTACAAGCCCATGTAAACGTTTGCCACCCACACCAGCGAGAACTCGGCAATCAGGTAGCCGCGCCAATCGTCAAGCAGCAGGTGATAGCGCGTGAGCACGAGCATCGCCGCGGTCACCCAGTGACTGAAGCAGTATTCACAGGTGAAGAGGTAGAAGAACTTGCGCTGGAAGAGCCTCCGGCACGACTTGCTCCGCTGGAGACACCATTCGCGCGGCTCACGAAACACTTCTTCGTGGGTCACGGTCCAACTGATACAGGCAATCGGGATTGCCAGCACGAACAGCCACGCCGCCTGCACACCGAGGCTCATCACGGGGGAATGTTACCGTAAGGTCCAAGGGTCCGCAGGTCCACGGGTCCGTAGGTCCGAAGGTCCGCAGGTGCTACGTCGCGAACGGATCGTCGAGGGAGCGCGAGGGCGGAGTCATCAGCTCGGCGCCAGACTCGGTGATCACCAACAGGTCTTCGAGTCGCACACCGAACTGCCCTGGGATGTAGACGCCGGGCTCGTCGCTGAACGTCATCCCGGCAACGGCCGAAAGATCCTGCTCCCAGCCGAACATGTTGTCGCGGACCAGATACGGCCACTCGTGCATGTCCATGCCGATGCCGTGGCCGAGGCGATGAGTGAAATAGGTAAACCCGGGCCCGTACCCGGCATCGACAATCACCTGCCTGGCGACGCGATCGATCTCTTCGAGCCGAACCCCTGGTCGCGCCGCCTTCAGCGCGGCGAGTTGCGCACGGCTGACGATGTCGAAGACGCGGCGCATAGCGTCGGTCGGCGTACCGAGCACGAAGGTGCGCGTCAGGTCAGACGTGTACCCCTCGACCCGACACCCATCGTCCATCATGATGATCGTGCCCTCGCGAATCACCTGCGGCGTAGACGATCCGTGCGGCAGCGCCGTGTACTCGCCGACCTGAATGCTCGCCTCACCGGGGAACCCGAGACGTGCGTAGGCCGCAGCGACCAGCGCGCGCGCATCGCCATCCGTCATGCCCGGCCGGAGGGCACGGTACACCGCCTGATAGCACGCCAAGGTCGCGCGACAGGCCAGCCGCATGAGCGCCAGCTCGTTCGGCGACTTGATCATGCGGCAACCAGCAACGACCGGGGTCGCGCTCGTGACGGTAATTGACGGTGCGGCCTTCGACAGGCTGTCGCTGAACACGAACTTGGCCGTTTCCTCGATGCCGAGGCGACCTGAGACGACACCGCGCTCACGCAGACCCTGGGCGACGCGTGCGAACGGACTCTCGTCTTCCTGCCACGGCAGCAACTGCACATCGGCCAACGGCCCCGTGCCGATCTGCTCCCGCATCCGCCCCTCTTCGAACGCCGGCAGCACCAGAAATGGTCGACCGGTGGCGGGAATCACCAGCGCCATCAGACGCTCGCTGTTGCCCCAGCGGGCGCCGGTGAAGTAGCTCAGCGACGTGCCCCCCGGCAGCAGCACCGCGTCGATCGTCGACGCTTTCATCAGCGCCCGTGCCCGCTCGATTCTGGCCAGGCGCTCGGCCACGGCAATGGGCTTCGCTTCGCCGCGCATCGAGGTGAGCGCCGCGATCGATGGCGGCAGCCCTGTCGCCGCGCCAACGCCCTGTGCCAGCAGGTCGCTGCCGACCGCCACCGACGAGGCCGTGAGGGCGGCCCGCTCGAGGAAGGTGCGGCGGCTGATGCGGGTCACGCGTCGATTCTGTGTCGTTTGATGCCGCCGGTCAAAGACTTCGCGCCAAGCTCGATGAAGAGCTCGCGGTCCGACACAGCGAGGCTGAACGCCATGCGCCGCTCGAGACTCTCCGACAGCGCGCCGAGCAGCGCCCGATCGATGCTCCAGATCTCGAGGGCGTCGGCCTGATGAATGCGAGCGCCCTTGAGGCGCTCGAGAAACTGCGCGGGATCTTTCTGCACGTAGACGACGACGCGGGGGACGGCCTTGGCGGCGCGGTGCAGGCGGGTCGGATCCGGCGTGCCGATCTCAATCCAGGCGCGGATGGCGCCGGTCAGGTCGCGAATGCTCAGCGCGGGCTCGTCCGGCTCCGACAATCCGCCAGGAGAGAACGCAATCCCCTCCTCGTACTCGAGGGCATACGCCAGCACCCGGGCCCACAGGTAGTCTTCAGACTCGGACGGGTGCCGGGCCACGCGCAGTGACAGCGACTCGTAGACGCCACGGTCGTGGTCGGTGAGGTCGATGTCGAAGTTGTAGAGGGTTGCGGTCAGCGCCACGGTGTAGCGAGACTAACCGATCTGATTCAGTAATGTGGGGAGGTAGAGATGTGGGGATGTGGGGATGTCGTGATGTGCCGCTACAGAAAACTCGCCACCGACTGGAAGAAGGTGCGCAGCGTCTGTTCGGCAGGCTGCGGCAATTGTGCCTCCGCAAAGGCGCGTTCCATCAGCTGCAGCCAGCGGACGCGGCCGGCCTGGTCGATTCTGAACGGCGCGTGACGCATGCGCAGCCGTGGATGGCCGCGCTGTTCGATGTAGCGGGGTGGGCCGCCGAAGCGGCCGACGAGAAAATCCCGCAGGCGCTCTTCGGCACCTGCGAGATCGTCGGGGGGATACATGGGCCCGAGAATGTCGTCCCCGGGCACCTGTCGATAGAACGCGGCAACGAGCCGCCGAAATCCGTCTTCGCCGATCCCGGCGTACACCTCGTCGTCTTGCATCGTGTTGTTAGCCGGCCTTCTCGATGTGCACCAGATAGGCTTCGACCATCAGCAGGTTCTTTTCACCCGACTGGCGAATGACGCTGACGAGACGATCCATCTTGACCACTTCCTCGAGCTGCTCGTCGATGAACCATTGCAGGAAGCTCTGCGCCAGATAGTCGTTCTCTTTCACGGCAATGTCCATCAGCGCCGTGATCTGCCGGGTCACTTCCTTTTCCCAGTTGAGCGCCGCTTCCACGGCGTCGACCGCCGACGCGAACGTCGGTGTGGGCGCCGGCACCGCCGGAATCTTCAGCTCACCCTTGGTGTCGAGCAGGTACTGCACGAACTTCATCGCGTGCGTCCGCTCTTCGTCGGACTGCTTCAGAAACAGCTTTGCCAGCAGCGTCAGTTGACGCTGGTTGAAGTGCGCGGCGATGCTGACGTACTGGTTGCTCGCGCCGAACTCGTGCCCAATTTGCTCGTTGAAGGCTTTCGCCAGTGTTTTGCTGATCAGCACTATCACTCTCCTCGGAAACGTTGAACTGCCTTCGAATATAGCAGGCGGTATTCGGTTCAACGCATGAGACTGATTCTCACGGCAGCCTGAGATTCAGTCTCATGCCGCAAGTGAGAACAGTTCTCAGTATCGGACGAATCATTGTGCAGAAATAGCACCCGCGCCGCTGGCGGAGCACCGCGGCACTACTGCAACAGCACCACGATGACCGGATGCTCTGTCGGCCTGAAATTGTCTTTGCCGACTTCGATCTCGGCGGGACGGGGCGTGCCATCAATCTCGAGGAACAACCGCAGTTCGCGGACGCCGCCTCTGGTCTTGAAATCGAAGCCGTCGATATCGTCGTCTGTCTCGGTGTTGAAACGCAGGAGGTGCTCCGTCTCCTGCAGGATGTGATCTTCCTGCCTCGTGGCCACCACCGCGCCTCGACCGGGACGAACCGCGCGGACCCGCCCACGCGGGCCGCGAACGACGCGCGCCGGACGACCGGGCGCCACCACCTTGCGCTCGACATCGGCATCGATCCGCTTCAGCTCGGTGAACTCGCCACTCTCGATCACGACGCGTCCGCTGAAGCGGTGCGTCGCGCCGAAGGTGGTCCAGCGGACCTTCCACGTGTCGCCATCACGCCACACGAAATAGCCGAGCGCCTTGCCTTCGTCGAACTTTGGCCGACCATTAAAGCGGGCCGCCGCCGTCGTCGCCTGCAACGACGGCGCGACGAGCGCCGTCAGGACCGCCACGCACATGAACAGCTTCAGTATGGTTCGCACTCTGAACACCTCCTGCACCTTGGAACCTTGGAACCCTGGAACCCTGGAACCCGTTTAGACCATCACCGAGCGAGCGCGTAACATCGGCTCGACAAGGGTGGCGTCGCCGTCGATGCGCACGCGGACACGCGCCTCGTCTATCGGCAGCGCGTTGTAGAACAACCGCCAGGCCGTGTCGGCATGGGCGGTCACCGACGCCGCGGGTTCAGCGGCGCGACCCGCCTTTAGCCGCCATCGGTCGCCCTCGCGCACCAGCGTCCATGCCTGACTCGAAGCGCCCTCAACGGCGAAGACGATGGTGGTGCCATCCATCGCATCAAGATCGCGATAGGCGGCAGGCAATGCGCGCACCGACGTCTCGAGCAGCGGCGTCACCCAGCGTGGCTCGAGCAGCGTGAACGGTGCGTTCACGGCGTGGCGAATCTGCATCTGATGGTGCCAGCGCTCGGTGTAGTCGCGGGCCATGTCCATCCAGTTGGTCGATCGCGCTTCGCCTGCCCAGTCAACGGTGAACACCGCCTGATCGTCCGGATCGAGTTGGCCGAAGTAGGCGGCCACCCACTCGCCGGTGACGGCGAGCAGGTCGACCATGACCGCGGGACTCAAGCGCGCTGCGAAACTCCCCCCCGTCGCATTGAGATCGGTGATGAGCGCGAGCACATCTCGGTAGCCCGTGATGGGGCCAGTCGACATGGTGTGCCCATCGCGGGCCAGCGAGAGTCGGCGCAGGTCACCATCGAGCAAGTGTGCCGCGATGTCCCGCACGCGCCAGCGTGGTGCCAGCGTCGGCTTGTGCCAATCGTCGGCCGACAGCCCGCGTAACAGCGCGATCAGCTCGTGCAGCAGCGGTTGATACAGATGCGCCGTTTCAATCCGTTCGAGGTCGCGGAGCGTCGTGGTCATGTTCGATGGCGCGCCAGCGCGCGAAACACCAGCAGGTGTCCGGCAAGCGCGGCCTGCACCAGGAAGGTCGGCAGCCACACGAACGGAAACATACTGGGAAGAAGATTCGGGGGGCCATCAGGAAAGCCACGAAATGGCACCGGCGTCGACAACACCGCGACGGCGAT
>CADEEX010000016.1:16286-24097 GCA_902826465.1 uncultured Acidobacteriota bacterium | reverse complement strand
GCACCGGAATCGGTCTGTCCGAGTTTGCGTGGGACGTCTACGGCGCATTCGACGAAGGTGAGTACGAGCATGAGGGGATGCCAGATGAGGAGCAAGGCGAGACGCTCACCCGCAAACTACTCGGCGAGATCGGCTCCTTCGGCGCTGCCTAACACGGCTTGCAGCCGACGGCGGCGTGTGAAATCGTTTGGTACCGCCGCGGCTGAAGCCGGGCGTTAGCTCGCTGAACCACCGATCGAGTTGCACGGAAAGATTCGATCGCCACCGGAACCCGGCAGCGTTGAAGAGCGGACGACGCTAGACTCCAAAACGTGCCAATCATCGCCGTGTTCTTCGGAATCATCGTGAGAATGTTCTACAAGGAACACGAGCCTGCACACTTTCATGCCGAGCATCAGGGCCAACAGGGCAAGTTCGATTTCTCGGGGCAGCAGACCGTTGGCAACATCCAGTCGGGCACTGCACTTCGTCTCATCCACGAGTGGACCCTTGTCCATCGTGTCGAACTCGAGACGAACTGGTCAAAGATGAAAGCCGGCGAGCCGCTCGATCGGATCCCTCCCCTGGAGTAGGATTCCTCCATGGTGCTGCCACTTGTGACCCACGCGGAGCATCGAGGCGGATTTCGACTCCACTTGACGTTCACGGACGGAGCGGAAGGGACCGTGGATTTCGAGCGGTGGCTTGAGGGCCCGGTGTTCGAAGCGTTGAAGGAGCCGGCCTACTTCCAGCGATTCTTCCTCGACGGCGGTGCCGTGGCGTGGCCCAACGGTGCCGACGTTGCTCCAGAGACTCTGTACGACGCGGTGCTTGCTACGCGAGCTAACAAGGCGCTTCAGCCGACGGCGCCAAGCCGTACGACGCGCCGCGGCTGAGCGCCCACGTTAGGCGCACCATCTGGATCCGCGGAGAAACGAGATGTGGTTCAAGTTTGCCTTCGGCATTTCCTTTTTGCTCGCGATGACCGTTGCGGCACGGACTGCACGACTGGCTGCCCGACGGCATGGCGGAGCACTCAATCAGCTGTCCCACGAAGTTCGCGGCCTCCTCATTGTGCGCGCGGCTCTGGGGATCGTCTTCTACACGGCGCTCACAGCGTGGATGTTCTGGCCCCGTTCATTGACGTGGATGTACCTGCCGATACATCCGTTACTCCGGTGGACCGCGGTCGGGCTCCTTATCCCGACCCTTGTCATCTTTGCAGCGAGCTTCCGCGCGCTTGGTACGAATTATCGGGGCGGCGTGGGCCTCTATCCGGACCACGTGCTCGTCACGACGGGTCCATACCGGTACATCCGCCACCCGATCTATGTAGCGTTTATCGCGACCATGTGTCTGGTGCTCCTGCTCTCGGCGAACTGGCTCCTTGGCCTCTCCGGGCTCCTTCTGGTCGCCAGTATCGCCGTTGCACGCGTTCCTGTCGAAGAGCGCCAACTCCACGAGCGCTTCGGCGAACTGTGGGAAGCCTATCGGAATGAGACCGGCGGCATGCTCCCGAGAGCCTGGCACTGAGGGCCTTGAGGTGACCGGTGACGGAAACGCCGTCGCGCAGGGCGCCTAACGCGGCCGTTAGACAGACAACGAACAGGCCGAGGAGGTAGGCGATGAGTGAGTCTGATCCCATTGACGAGACGCCTCCAGCCAGTGCCGCAACGCGATCGCTCGAAGTTTCATCCGGGCTGCCTAGCCTCGGCTTGCAGCCGACGGCGGCGCGTGCAAGCATTTGGTGCCGTCGCGGCTGAAACCGGGCGTTAGGCAGCGCTACGACGAACATTCTGATGGCGAAGACAAGAAGACCGAAACAGATCACGAAGATCGATCACGTATGCCAGTTCTTGATTGTCCTTCCGAGGACCGACCCGTTGGTGTGGCGTCGGATTCAAGTGCCGGAGGGGTACTCGTTCTGGGACCTGCACGTCGCCATTCAGGATGCGATGGGCTGGAGGGACTATCACCTGCACGAGTTCATCGTCATTGATTCGAAGACCAGTCGGGTGAAGCGCATTGGCATACCCGATGACGAAATGCCGGGTGAACGTCCCTGCCTAGCCGGCTGGAAGGTCCCGATCGCGGGGTACCTAACGTACGGGGCGGCCCCGGTCCGGTATCGGTACGACTTCGGGGATGACTGGGAGCATGTCCTCGAATTCGAGGAGCTCCAGCCCGCCGGCCCCGGTGCGTATCCGCGCTGCGTTAGCGGAAGGGGCGCATGTCCTCCAGAAGATGTCGGCGGCACGACAGGGTATGCGGAATTCCTGCGGACCATTAGTGATCGGCGGCATCCCGAGCGCGCCGCCATGCTGCAGTGGGCGGGGGGCACCTTCGATCCTCACGTGTTCGAGCCCACAGCCGTCGTGTTCGAGGATCCGGCTGAACGTTGGAAGACGGCCTTCCAGCAGCGAGGCAGTGAACGGACGGGTTGATCGTTAACGGAAGTCCGACAGGATCGTTTACACCTAATGTGCTGTTATTTGGTCCCGGTGATATCTAAGCTGCGTTCGTCGATTTTTCCGAGCAGCGTACTGTAATACACGATGTTCCAAATGCCGTCGCCGACCTCTTCGAGGCCGATGTCTTCGCCGCGAAGGACCTGACTCAAGAAGGGTTGTTGGGAGTGGAGGCGGAACGTGCCCGCGCTACTGACACGACGGACTTCCAAGTGCGCAGGATAGGCGGGTGGGGTGATGTGCTCGGGATAGGGACGAGACGACGGCGTCCAGAGCGACGAGGGTGTCCGGTCTGCGATGCCCTCGTGCGGGCGTTCGTCGTTGTAGCGAACGCGAAAGGTGTTGAACCGCCGCTGTTGCGCGCGCAGGCTACTCGAAGCGGGACGGGTGGTCTCGCGCTTCAGATCGCGATGCATCCGTTCGTGGGTACCGTTTTCTTGCGGACTGGACGGAGGAATCCGTTGGTGGACGATGCCGAGCTGCATCCACCACACGTTCAAGGCCGACAGCCCGTGAATTCCGGTCGAGGCAAAGGGCGCGCCATTGTCGCTGCGGATCGCCTCGGGCAACCCGACCGCTCGGAAGAGCGTGCGGAAGACCGGCTTCGCGCCCGCCGTCGCGACGGAGCGCAAGCCGTGGCAGGCCAGCAGACTCCGGCTGAAGTGATCCGTGACGGTCAGGGGATAACAGTAGTGCCCGTCACCGGTTTTGAACTGCCCTTTGAAATCTACGGGCCACACTTGATTCGGCCGCTCGGTCTGGAGCGGCGTGGCCCCCGGGTGCGTCCACTTCCGTCGGCGTCGATTCTTGTGGAGCAACGCGTGCCGATCGAGGATCGCATTGAAGGTGCTGCGCGCCGGCCAGGACCGAGCCGGGTACCTGGTGCGGAGTACCTGCCGAAGCTTCTTGGCGCCCCAGCCGTACTCCTGGCGCGCCGCGACGATCAGCGCCTCCACGTCAGCGCCTGTCCGGTGAAGGCACTGATGCGGGGCGTGGCTGCGGTCGGCGAAGCCCGCGCCGCTCTTCCGACGCGTCATCCATTTGTAACCCGTCGGCCGGCTCACGCCGTATCGCTCGCAGAGCTCGGTCATCGACCAGTGTCCGCTCTCGAAATCGCGCACGAAGCGCGCCCGTGCGTCCGTTAGACTCGTTTCCATCCAAGGCATCTCCTTGGTGTAAACGATCCTCCCGGACTTGCGTCAACAATCAACCCGGTCTATACCCAGCGCTGTCTAACACCCGATTGGAGCCGACGCGCCCACTGTCCCGTGCGATCATGTCGCCGCGGCGCGCGCCTCAATTGGATCGTTATGCCGAAGCATAGTGGAAGTTCAGGCAGTCGTGTTCGACCTCGCCATCGCTCGAAGGAAGATTCGTCGGCACCTTCCTGCAGGTTACGAGGAAGCCATCAGCAAGAACATGCTGGTGTACCAGGTGCCCCTGGCGAGATACTCGGACACGTACAACGGGCACCCGCTGTGGTACGCGGCGTTGGCGTTCGAGAAATCGTATCTATCGTTGCACCTGATGCCGGTCTGCGGTGACCGCGCCATCGCCGCTCGCCTCGCCGACGGCTTCAAGGCGGCAGGTAAGAAGCTCGATATGGGCAAGGCCTGTATCCGCTTCCAAAGGGCAAGCGATCTGGCACTCGATACGGTTGGTGAGATTGTCGCGGGTATCCCAATGGAGGTCATGACAACATGCCCCTCAGGCAGTCCGCTCGCATCATCGTCATTCTTTTCCTGCTCGGGACGACGTTCAAGGCCGTAGAGCCTGGACTACCCTCGAGGACTGCCGTTTACGTTGCCGCGGCACGGGCTGTCGGATCAAAAGACCCTGATCCCGAGCGCCGCAATCCCGACTATCTCGCCGCCAAGTTTCTCGGTCCACGCGAACGCGCTGTGCTCCCCGACTTTCCGATGGACGCGCTGGATCTCGACTTCGACGGAGCCATGACGCAGCTCGGCGTCCGGCTTCCTGTCGCAGTGCTTGCTTACCGCACGAAGGTCTTTGATGCCGCATTGCTGGATGCCCTTCAGGACGGCGCCAGACAAGTCGTCGTGCTGGGAGCGGGTTTTGACAGCCGTGCCTATCGCTTTCAGTCTCAGCTTGGAGCTGTCCCCGTCATGGAAGTGGACCATGGTCCAACGCAGGCGTACAAGAGACAACGGTTGGGCGAGATTGTGGGGGCGATACCGTCGAACGTTTCATTCGTGCCGATGGATTTCACGAAGGACAATCTCCTCGAGCAGCTCCGCCACGCGGGCTATTCTGAACAGCAGAAGACTTTTTTTCTGTGGGAAGGTGTTACTTACTATCTGCCTGAAGCCGCCGTAAAGGACACACTTCAGTTCGTACGGGACCATGCTGCGCCTGGAAGCCGAATCGCCTTTGATTACTTTGGCGAGAACAACCCTGGCATAAACAATCCACGCCATCAATATGCGCGATGGGGTGAGCCTCTGCTTTTCGGTTTTCCCAACTCCCGCGCCCGTGAGTACGTGCAACACGAGGGATTGGGAGTCTTGTCTGACACGCCGGGGCTGGAATACATCTGCATTGCAGAGGTCCTCAACAAGAGATGAACGGCGGCGCTTGGCGCGATGATGGGCCGCCACGGCCGAGCCGCCGATCATTCGAGCAAGGAAAGGGATAGCTTGTGCGCGCGGTTGTGCGATGGCTCTTCGTGCCGCCTCTCTTGTATGGCTTCGTGTATTTGGCCTATCAGGTGTCAGAGCAGCCTCGCGAGCGCCGCCATGCGGTTCGGACATAGGCCGTTGCCGATGCCTTGCTTCGGCTCGCGCGAGTGGGTCCGGAAGATCTGATCTACGACTTGGAGTGTGGCGACGGAACTCTCGTCATCGCCGCGGCGCAACAACAAGGCACGCGCTCGGTGTGTCTGGATACATTTCCCCGTCGGATCAGAGAGGCCGAGGCACGCGCCGACGATGCCGGCGTGCGCCCGTTGATTCAGTTCAACGCGAAGGACTGGCGCGATTCTGACCTCTCGCCCGCCACCGTGGTGGTGCTGTTCTCGCCGGTGCAGTGGCACTACAGCCTGAGAGGACAGCTGACACGGCAACTCCGACCGGGGACGCGCATCGTCTCGTATCTGCCACGCGGGCGTAGAATCAGAGCATGAGCCGGACATTCACGGACTTGTGGAAAGAGGCATCCGAGCTGTCCGAGAAGGACAGGGCCGATTTTGCCGGACTCCTTATCGAATCGCTCGAGGGGGAGCCGGACGAGGACGTCGAGGCGGCCTGCCCGGTGTGAAGGTATTGTTCAAGCCGATGCGGGACGGGTTGGATGGGAAGTGACCGGCGACAGAGCCGCGACAGCGCAGACGCCTACCCGAACACAGGTATACGGTGGGTACAGCCTTGAACTGGCACCGCCCGGAGAGGACACTGTGAAACACTCAGCGTCCCATGTCCGCGCCAACCCTCCCCTCTAGCCCCTGGCGGCTTCGTGCGGTCTGTACCCTGGCCGCTCTGACGGCGCTCACCTCGCTGGCCGCGCGCTGGACCGGAGCCATAACCGATGCCGCCGCTCAATCGCGGTCGGCACCACCACAGTTCGAGGTCGATCCGGCCTGGCCGGCGCCACTGCCGAACGGCTGGGTGCTCGGCCCGGTCAGTGGCATCGCCATCGATCGCCAGGACCACGTCGTGCTGGTGCAGCGCGCCGAGTCAGACTCCGTGCCGAAGGCCGGCGGCAAGCCAGCACCGCACGTGATCGAGTTCGACCCGGCCGGAAACATCGTGCGCACATGGGGCGGCCCCGCCGCCAATTACACCTGGATGGGACAGGTGCACGGCGTCACCATCGATCCAAAGGACCGCGTCTGGATCAGCGGCAACGGTGACAACGACGCGCACCTGCTGCAGTTCTCGCGCACCGGCCAGTTCCTGAAGCAGATCGGCACGCCAGCCAGCCGAAACGGCAGCAACGACACCGCCAACCTCGGCGCGGCCACGCACATGCGATTCGACGTCGCGAGCAACGAGCTGTTCGTCTCCGACGGCGAACAGAACCGCAACCACCGCGTCATCGTGCTCGACGCCGACTCCGGTGCCTACAAGCGGCACTGGGGCGCCTATGGCGCACGGCCCGACGACAGCGCGGTGGAGGCGAGATTCGATGCCACCAAACCACCGCCAAAGCAGTTCGGCAGCGCCGTGCATTGCCTGCGCCTGCCGCAGAACGGCCTGCTCTACGTCTGCGACCGCTCGAACAACCGCTTCCAGATCTTCCGCAAGGACGGCACCTACGTGCGCGAAGTGTTCGTGGCGAAAGACACCAGGGGCGCCGGCTCGGTGTGGGATATCGAGTTCTCGCCCGACCAGTCCTATCTGTACGTCGCTGACGGCACCAATCAGCAGGTGCACATCCTGCGGCACGACACGTTCGAAGAAGTGGGCACGATCGGCGGTCCAGGCGCCGGACCTGGCCAGTTCGCCACCTCGCTGCACGTGCTGATGGTCGACTCCCACGGCAACCTCTACACCGGCGAAGCGGCCGCCGCCGGTCGCATCCAGAAGTTCCACCTCAAGTAGATCGAAAGGGCCGCATGCGTCGCGTCTGCTTCACATTCCTCGGCCTCGCGTTGTTGTCGTTGACGGTGTTCGCGGAGGAACGCTTCACGACGCGACGTGGCGATCAGGTGGTGATCCAGCCGCTCGCCCATGCCAGTGCGCGACTCGACTACGGCACGACTGTGGTCTACATCGACCCCTGGAGCCGCGCCGATCTGAATGGCGCGCCCCCGGGCGATCTGATCCTGATCACAGACGCCGATGCCGGGCAACATCACCTTGACCCGGTCGCGATTCAGAAGCTCCGCAAACCGTCGACCACGATCGTGATCCCAGCATCTGGCACGCCGAAAATCCCGGACGGCATCGTGATGGCCAACGGCGAGCAACGCACCTTCGGCGACGTCCAGGTCGACGCCATTGGCGCCTACGACCTGACGCCCGGCGATCCGTTCCACGCCAAGGGGGTCGCCAACGGTTACCTGGTGACCATCGGCGGCCTGCGCGTGCTGTTTGCCGGGGTCACCGAGTGCGTGCCCGAGCTCGCACGCCTGACGGACATCGACGTCGCGTTCATGCCGATGAACCTGCCCAATGGACGCATGACGGTCGAGGCCACCGCCGCCTGTCTCAACACGCTCAAGCCGAAAGTGGCCTACCCCTATCACTACGATCAGGGCTATATTGCGCGACTCGGAGGGCGCCGAAACGCCACCAGCAAAGCCGACGCAGAAGCCACGGTGCGCGCCCTGGCCAGCGCGGTCGCCAGTCAGACCCAGCTGCGCGACGTTGGCTGGTACCCGGAACCGTCGCCGCCACCGTCCCC
>CADEEX010000016.1:8124-16186 GCA_902826465.1 uncultured Acidobacteriota bacterium | reverse complement strand
CACCGTCCCCAACACCATAGCCTGATGCGGCAGCCGCTCCTCGCAATCCTCCTGACGGCCGCATGGCTCGTCGCTCTGCCCTGGAGCGCTCGCGGCACCGATCTTCGCAGCGTCCTCACGCAGTACACCATCGCCTCGTGGAGCGAGAAAGACGGCCTGCCCGACGCGTCCATCTATGTGCTGGCGCAGGACGCTGACGGCTATCTGTGGGTCGGCACGCAGGACGGACCGTACCGCTTCGACGGCGTCCGCTTCACGCCCTGGGCCTCGCTCGTCGACGAGACGATGCCGGGGCGGGCGGCGCGGGCGCTGCGTGCCGGCTCCGACGGCAGCATGTGGATCGGTTTCGGTGGACAGGGTGGAATCGCCATCTACAAGGATGGACTGCGCCGCGTCTATGGCACCGCTGATGGCCTGCCGCCGGCGACGGTCTCGACGCTGATGGAACATCCGGCCGGCACCTGGTGGGCCGGCACGTCGCTCGGCCTGTTCCGCCTTCGCGGCGAACGCTGGGACGCGGTGGCGGCGGCGCAGGGCGTTCCCGAGGGACCGGTCAGCATCAGCCTGGTGAACAGCCAGGGCCGGCTGCTGGTCGGCTCGAGCCGCAGCCTGCTGCAGTTCGACGAGCGCACCGATCGGTTCACCCCGATCGCCCCGTTTACCGAAGATGTGCGCGCCCTCGCCGAAGGGCCACAGGCCCGCATCGTCGTCACCGATCAGATTGTCGGCTATCGTCCGATCGACCAGGCGGCCCCGCCCAGCCAGCCCGACGAACGTGGACGCGGGCGGGCGCTGCTGCTCGACAGCCGCGGCACGTTATGGGTCGGCACCGCGGGCCAGGGGTTGTGGCGGGTGCGTTTCGATGCACGCGGCGACGTGCAGTCGGTCGAACACGCCACCGCGCTCACGGGCCTTCTGGCCGACGGCGTGCTGTCGCTGGCTGAAGACCGCGAAGGCAACATCTGGGCCGGCACCACCGAGGGGATCAATCGACTCACCCCCTACAAGGTGACGCAGGTGACGGGCCTCGGCCTCGTCGCCGGCGTCGAACGCGCACACGACAGCGCGCTCTGGGTCGGCACCGTCGACGAACTGCTGCTGATGTCTGGCCCCGACGCGGGCGGCCAGTCGATACGCCATGTGCTGCAGGGCGCACGCCTCCGCGCCATGCACACCGATACATCCGGCCAGCTCTGGGTCGCGACCGATCGCGGGCTCACGCGGTGGCGCGATGGCTCGCTGGTGCCGGTGGCGACAAGCGGCGCGGCCATGCCACGCCAGATCGACACCATCACATCGGCGCCGGGCGGCGGCGTCTGGGTCTTCGACGCCGAGCGCGGCCTGCTCCGATGGCACGACAGCAGGTTCGTCGCCACACCGCTGCCATCGAGCGTCGGCGACGCCCGCGTCGAAGCGGCATTCACCGACAGCACGGGGCGCGCCTGGTTCTCGATGTCGAGCGGGCAGGTGGTCGCGACCGACGGCGACACCCTGCGCGCCTACGGCAAGGCCGATGGTCTCGATGCCGGCGTCTACCAGGCGATCTACGAAGATCACACGCACGCGATCTGGCTGGGTGGCACGCTCGGATTGACACGCTACGACGGCCGCCGGTTCGTCACCGTGCGCAGCGACGCCGGGTTCCCGGTCGCCAACCTCACGGCGATCGTGGAAGACGACGAGGGCGCGTTCTGGATCGGCTCGGGCGCCGGCATCCTGCAGTTGCGGCGCGCCGACTTCGATCGCCTCATTACTGAGCCAGGCGCGCATGCGCAGTTCAGGCTCTTCGATCGCGCCGACGGCCTGGCGGGCCTGCCCTTCGTCTACAGCCGCAACCGCCGGGCGGTGCGATCGGCCGATGGCCGGCTGTGGTTCGTGACCGGGCGCGGTCTGACCGTGCTCGATCCCGATGCCTTGAACACGACGACGCCGATCGGCGACGTGCGCATCGACCACGTGCTGTCAGACGGGGTGCGGCGGCGTCCCGATCAGGGACTGGTCCTGCCTTCTGGTACCAATCGCGTCGAGTTCGAGTACACCGTGGTGAACCTGACGTCGCCCCTCCGCCAGCAGTTCCGCTACATGCTCGAGGGCTTCGATCGCGGATGGATTGAGGGCGGCACGCGGCGTCAGGCGGTGTACACCAACCTGCCGCCACGCAACTATCGCTTCCGCGTCTCCAGCACAGACCTCCGAGGCGAGTGGGTCGAGAAAGACGCCGACTGGTCGTTCTCCATCAGGCCGCGGTTCTACCAGACCGGATGGTTCGGAGCGCTCGTCATCGGCGCGATCGGGTTGAGCATCGGCGGCGCCTGGCGACTCCATGTGCAACGCGTCCGTCGCGACTTCGCCTTGCTGATCGGCGAACGATCCCGGCTCAGTCGCGAATTGCACGACACGCTGTTGCAGAGCCTGGTCGGCATCGCGCTGCAGTTCGATGCGATGGCCAACGATCCGAGATTCAGCTTCTCGTCAGACCAGCGGCAGCAGTTCGTGCGGATGCGCAAGCGTGTCGAGGAGTACATGCGCGAGGCACGGCAATCCATCGCCGACCTCCGCCTTCCCCGCGTCGGGACACACGACCTCTCCGTGGCGCTGCGCGAGGCGGCCGATCGGGCCATCAATGGACACCAGATCGAATTCGCGTTCGCGCAGCATGGCACGCCGCACCCGGTGCCGGCGCACCTCGAAGAGGAGCTGATCAAGATCGGCCGCGAGGCCATCGGCAATGCCGTGCGCCACGCCCACGCGGGGCGCATCACGGCGGAACTCGAGTACGCCGACAACGCCGTGCACCTGCGCGTCACCGACGATGGCAGCGGCTTCGAAACCGGCGCCTCCACCGTCGACGGACACCTCGGTCTGACCAGCATGCGCGAGCGTGCCGAAGACCTCGGCGGCCACTTGACCATCCACAGCACCAGCGGCAGTGGCACGCGCGTCGAGGCCATCGTGCCATTGCATCCCGCGCACGGAAGGACGGATGACGAAGCCAGCGCCCATTAAGGTGTTCTGCGTCGACGACCACCGCATCGTGCGCGAGGGGCTCGAACTGATCATCGGTCGCCAGGACGACATGGCCGTCGTCGGCGTCGCCTCATCGGCGGCGGAAGCAATCGAGCGATACGGCCGCTATCGGCCCGACGTCACGCTGATGGACATCAACCTTGGCGACGCCGATGGGGTCGACGCCATTCGCGCCATCAAGAAACAGGATGCCCACGCTCGCATCGTCGTGCTGACGATGTACAACGGCGAGGAGTACATCCATCGCGCGCTGGAGGCGGGGGCGGCCAGCTATCTCTTGAAAGACACGCTGTCCGACTACCTGATCGATGTGATTCGCGCCGTCCACGAAGGACGGCCGACGCTGGCGCCTGAAGTGAGAGCGCGTCTCGAAGAACGCTCGCACCAGATGCAGCTGACGCCACGCGAAGTGCAGGTGGTCGAACTCATTTCACAGGGGATGCGGAACAAGGAGATTGCCGCGGCGCTCGGCATCAGCTTCGAAACCGCGCAGGTACACGTGAAGAACATTCTGGCGAAGCTGAAGGTGCAGGATCGCACGGCGGCGGTCGGCGTCGCCGTGCGGCGCGGCATCATCCAGCTGCACTAGTCGGGGAGCTTGTAGGCGATGAGTTCGCCCGGCGTGACGGCGCCGCTCACCGCCACCACGATGTACTGCTTGCCCCCGAGCATGTAGGTCATCGGCGAGCCGGTCTGCGCGCCTGGCATGTAGACCGCGCCTACCTCGGCGCCCGTGGCCTTGTTGTACGCGCGCAGCATCGCGCCACGGAGTCCATTCGGCGTCTTCACCTGGCCGCCTTCGCCGGCGATCACCAGCGTCTTCGTCGTCAGGATGCCGATGCCGCCCGAACTGCCGCCGGCGCCACCGGCACGACCGGTGCGCGGAATGGTCAGTCCCTGCAGCGCCGGGTGGTTGGTGATGGTGTCCGGTGTTTCGCCGTGCGCAATCTGCCAGCTGATATCGCCCTTGTTCAGATCGATCGCGGTGATGCGTCCGTACGGCGGCTTGATCAGCGGAAGTCCCTGGACGCTGAGCCCGCCACTGCTATCGTCGCCACCACCCACCGAGATGTAATTCATGTCCGAGCGCCGGGCCTCGTTGACCATCGACAGCACACGCAACAGCGAATGTGAGTAGACGTAGACCATCCCGGTGTCGGGGTCGAGCGAGCCGCCGGGCCAGTTGGCGCCGTTCGGAATGTAGAGCGTCCCGATCTTGCCCCCTTCCCCGCGCGCGATGGGCGGCGTGAACAGCGGACCGATCTTGTACTGCCGCACCATCTTCAGCGCTTCCGCCTTGATCTCCGGCGTGAAGTCGACGACGTAGTCTTCGAGGAAGCCCTGGCGCTCGAATGGTGGCGGCTTGGTCGGAAACGGCTGCGTCGGTGAATAGGTTTCGCTCGGCAGCGTCCCCTTCTCTACTGGGCGTTCTTCGATTGGCCACACCGGCTTGCCGGTGAGGCGATCGAAGACGAAGAGAAAACCTTGCTTGGTCGGCTGGGCGATGGCCTTGATGGGGCGCCCGTCAACGGTGATGTCGGCCAGGATCGGGGCGCACGGCACGTCGTAGTCCCAGATCGGGTGATGCACGAACTGGAAATGCCAGATCCGTTCACCGGTCTCGAGCTTCACGGCAACGAGCGATTCGGCGAAGAGGTTGGCGCCGGGCCGATGACCACCGAAGTAGTCGCCGGTCGGGATCTCGATCGGCAGGTAGGCGATACCCGCTTCTTCGTCGACGGTGAGCTGCGTCCAGACGCCGGTGTGCCCGGTGTAGGCCCACGAGTCGTTCAGCCAGGTATCGTTGCCAAATTCACCGGGGCGCGGAATGGTGTGGAAGATCCACAGCCGCTTCCCGGTCTTCGCGTCGTAGCCGCGGATATAGCCCTTGGGCGCTTCCTTGCTGCGCGGCGCGGAACCGGCGCGGTGTGCGGCGCCGACGATGATCACGTTCTTCGCAACGACCGGTGCCCCGTTCCAGGCAACGTCGGCGTTCTCGAGATCGAGCTGCTGATCGTTCTCTTTGCGCAGATCGACCACACCGTTGACGCCGAAATCCTTGAGCGGCGCACCGGTCTTCGCGTCGAGGCCGACGAGTTGATAGCCGCTCGACACGTAGAAGACACGCTCGTCGTCGCGGCCGTCGGTCCAGTAGCCGACGCCTCGGCCGGACATCCGGCGCGACGACACCTCGGCGCGGCGTCCTTCTTCGAGGCGATGCATCCACAGGGTTTCGCCGGTGGCCGCGTTCACAGCCAGCGCGTCGCGGTGCGCTCCTGCGGTGAAGTAGAGGACGCCCTTGATCATGAGCGGCGTCGCCTGCAGATTGAAATCGGGACGCGCGCCCAGGTTCTCGGTCCTGAAACGCCAGGCCACTTCGAGCGTACTGAAGTTGGTGGCGTTGATCTGGTCGAGCGGCGCGTAGCGCGTCATGCCGACGTCGCCGCCCCAGGCGCGCCACTCGCCGTTTTTCGTGCCGTGCTGCGCGAGCAGTGAGGTACCGGCGAGCACGGTAATACCGGCCAGGGTGGCGAACGCACGCATCGCGCGGGTTGAGTGTGTGGTCTGTGGCATGGTGGCAGGCCTCGTGATGTCGCCGGGCAGAGCGATGGCCGGGTGCCTTCTCGGCAAGCCCGGCCATCTGGAGTCGGAAGCGTCGGTGTCGCCGCGGCCATCAGCCGTGGCGCGTCGCCACTACTGCTGTTGTTCGCTGCGCGCCTTGCTGGCCGTCTGTTCGCGCTTGGCGAGTTCTTCCTTGTATTCCTGTTCCGTCAGGAAGGCGACGTCGGTCCAGCCGTGACCCATTTCGTCCATGGTGCGGCTGCCCCACCCGCGCCACGACGTCGGATCGGGGTTGTGCTTATTGGCCACCGTGTTGTCGTGGTACGACGTCGTGTGCAGAATCGTCCCCTTCGGGAACAGATGCGGCACCTTGTAGGTGTAGGTGATCTGCCAGTTCTGCTCGTAACGATTGGCGTCGGTCAGCAGTTCGCGGCGGCCATCGGGATGAATCGCCTCGAGCGTCATCCGTGTGCCGAGGAAGTGCATGTGCGGCTGGAAACTCATGACCAGCGCGCTCTGCGGCAGCGGCCAGTAGCGCTCGTGCGTCGCGACCGTATTCGGCGGAATGCTCAGCACCGTCGCCGAGTGCAGCGGATTCTCCTCGACCAGCGCGCCGGTCGGCATCGACTTCTCGTTGATGTCGAGTTTGTGTCCCGCCTTCAGGATGACGTCTTCCACCTTCTCGCGGTTGAGCGCCCACTGGTTGCCGACGTCGGTGCGGATGCGGTGCGAGGTGACCGCATACTTCGGCTTGTAGCCCTTGGGATAGAACTTGATGCCGACGCGCTGGCGATCGACCACCTGCTCACCGTAGGGGTGATAGTGCGGTTCGAAGCGGAGCGTGGCCCCCTTGGGAATCAGCTTGCCGGAGCCTTCGGCGTAGATATCGGCGTCGTTGCCGGCCGCGTATTCGATCAGGTCGATCTCGTCGTCTCGATTCGAGCCCTGGCCGAGGCCAATCGAGTCGCGATCGGCATGATCCTCTGGCACGCTGGCGTAGACGTGCGAGTGGTGCACGCAGCACATCGCATCCGGGATGATCTGAATCCACTTCACGTAGCGGTCTTCGGTGATTTTCGGATCGACCGTTTCGCTCGGCGTGAAGTCTGGCCCGCTGGCCGGAATCGTGAAGCCCTTGTCCATGCGGACGATGAGATCGGGTTCGCCGTAGACCCACTGATCGAGCGCCGCGAACTCTCGTGGTGGCGGCGCGTCGGCCGGGTTGCCGCGTGGCGAGCCACCGTCCACCCATTTCACGATGGTGTTGATCTCGGCGTCGGTGAGCGACGGGTCGTCGGCATATTCGCCGACGCTGCGGTCGATGTGCCACGGCGGCATCTGGCGGGCCGGCACGCGGGTGCGGATGGCGCGCACCCACGGGCGCACATCTTCATAGGTCATCAACGACATGGGCGCATTCGAATTGGGCCGATGGCACTTCTGGCAGGAGCGCTGCATGATCGGCAGCACGTCCTTGTTGAAGGTCGGCGTCGCCGCCGACACCGCCGCCGGAGCCTGCGCCTGAACGGTTGGCGACTGCCAGGCGAGGGCGCCAGCCATCGCCGTCAACGCCACTACTCCCGCCGCTGCTGTCATGACACGCATGTGTATATTCCTCTCACGATGCCGGGTATCTTAGGGCGGACTATAGCATCGCGACACGGTCGTCGGAGCCGTGAAAGGGCGTGATACCTGACGTTGGGTAGCCGTATCGGACCACGCCTGCGGCGTGCGTCTGTGTAGAATCGCCGCGCAGAGGAGAGCCCCATGGATTCCCGTCGACTTTCGCTCCTGACCGCCGCTGTGCTGGTGGTGTCCGCTCTGGCCACCCCGGCCTCCGCGCAGCAGAATCAGCCCATCTATCCGGCCTACGACGGCTTCGTCAAGAACGCCGACGGCAGCATGACCATCGCCTTCGCCTACTTCAGCCACAACTCGACGCCGGTCACTATCCCGCCGGGGCCGAACAACATGTTTGGCACGGGGCAGGCCGACCGCATGCAGCCAACGGTCTTCAAGCCAGGACACTGGCGCTTCCAGTGCGTGATGATCGTGCCACCGGATTTCGACGGCAAGCTGTCGTGGAACCTGAACTACGGCGACAAGAAGACGGGCACCAGCCAGAACATGCTGCAGTCGAACTGGTTCCTCGTCGAAGGGGCCGACGAGCTGTCGAAGCTCGATTTCAAGACGCTGCCGAAGAACGTCTGCCTGAATCGCCCGCCGCAGGTCCGCGTGCTCGGCGCCAACCGGCGCGAGGGCAAGGAAGTGCTCGGCACGGTCGGCACCGTCGGCCAGCAGGAGAGCCTGTTCGGCAGCATCAACGACGAGGGGCTGCCGCGCACGGGACGGATCGTGGCGAACTGGAAGCAGGTGTCCGGGCCCGGCGCCGCGAAGTTCGAAGACGCCAACACCAGTCGGACGCACGTCGTCTATCCGGCGGCCGGCCAGTACGTGCTCGAGCTGACGGCGA
>CADEEX010000016.1:0-8024 GCA_902826465.1 uncultured Acidobacteriota bacterium | reverse complement strand
GTCCATACCTGTAACCGGTTATTGCGGCGGCGTGACGCGCCAGCAAGAATTCGCCCCGTCCGTGGCCGCCTGGCCATCCGGCACCGAGTTACAGGAGACCGTTCATGCACACCAGTCACGCCCTGCGGCGGATCACGCGAGCCCTCACGGCTCTGCTGACCGTTGCCGTCCTTCACGTGGGCGCCCCACTCGCGCTCGCGCAGCAAGATGCAACCATCGTCGGCCAGGTTACTGACGAGAGCGGCGCGGCGCTGCCTGGCGTCAGCGTTACTGCGACGAGCACCGCGCTGCAGGTGGGGTCGGTCAACGCCGTCACCGACGGCCGCGGCGAGTACCGCCTGACGCCGCTCCCCATCGGCATCTATACGGTCGACTACTCGCTGTCGGGGTTCTCATCCGTTCGGCGTGAAGCGCTGCGCTTGACCGTCGGCTTCACAGCGACGGTCGACATCTCCATGAAGATCGGCGCGCTCGAAGAGTCGATCACCGTGTCGGCCGCATCGCCAGTGGTCGATGTCACCTCGGGCACCACCGCGACGACGTTCACTCGCGAGACGCTGGAAATCGCGCCTACCAGCCGCAACGGCCTGGTGGGGCTGATGGCGCAGGCGCCCGGCGTCCGCACCAATGCCGACGTCGGCGGCAGCACGATCACGGAAGTGCCGGCGAGCCGCCTGTTCGGTCAGTCGGGCGAGCCCTGGGCCACGCTCGAGGGTGTGCCGACGACGGCCATCATTGATGGCGGCGGGAATGGCAACTACTGGGACTACGTGACGGTGGAAGAGGCCGCGGTGAAGACCATTGGCAACGATGCCGAACACCCGAATCGTGGCGTCTCCATTACCGCCGTCGTGCGGTCCGGCAGCAACCAGTTCCGCGGCGGCGGCTACTACGGCCGCATGTTCCCGAAGCTCCAGTCGAACAACATCACGCCGGCGCTCGCCGCCCAAGGCATCAGAGAACCGCCCAGCCTGGTCCGTCGCTACGATACCAACGCCGACCTCGGTGGACGCATCGTCCCCAACAAACTGTGGTTCTACACCGCCGCACGCCGGCGCATCGACGTGTCGCAGGGCACCAACTCGTTCAAGGAAGACGGCACCCCGGCGACCAACGACGAACTGTCGTGGTTCCTCACCGAGAAGGTCAACTACCAGATCAGCAACAACCATCGCCTCGTCGGCTTCTACCAGTACAACCACAAGGACACACAGCCGGCGGGCAATCAATTCGTCAGTTACCGATCGACGACCGCGTACGGCACCTTGTCGCGCACCGCCAAGCTGGAGTGGCAGGGCATCAGGGGCAACTCGATCGTGATGAACGCACAGGTCGGCACCTGGGGCTACGACGCGACCTACGTGAACAACGCCGGCGGCGACGTCTCCCGGCTCGACCTCGCCACCACGGCGCAGACCGGCCCCAGCACCAGCGCCGGCCAGAAAGCCAAGGTCTTCCGGCACGACATGCGAGCGAGTCTGGGTTGGTACAAGCCGGAGCTGTTCCTCGGCGATCACCAGTTCAAGTTCGGGACTGGTTTCGACCTCAACTCCTTCGGGCGTGCCTATCCGGGCAACGAAGACACGCCGGCGTTCAACTACCAGCTGGTCACACGTAACGGCGTGGCGCAGGAGCTGCGCACGTGGAATCAGCCGACCATTCCGGAGGCGCGCACCAACTACTTCGAAGCCTACGTCAAGGACGAGTGGCGGGCGTCGGCGCGACTGACGTTCAACGTCGGTGCCCGTTTTGCCTACGACAACGGCTTCGTGCCCGCCGCGAGCCGCGTCACGGCCGTGGCCCCGGCCAACCTGGCCTATCCGGCGCAGGAGTTCCCGCGCTACCAGTTCAACATCTGGAAGAGCCTGGCGCCGCGGGTGCACGTCACGTACGACCTGACCGGCGACGGCAAGAGCGTGCTGAAGGGCGGCTGGGGCCGTTTCGCCAAGATGCGCATGCTCAACCCGGAGGTCGCCGCCGTCGACCCCAACGTCTACGGCTATGCGTCGTATCGCTGGACCGATCCGAACGGCAACAAACTCTACGACCCCGGCGAAATCAACCTCGATCCGAACGGTCCGGCGTTCCTGACGCAGCAGACCAACAACTTCATCGTCAATCCGAACGAGAAGATGCCGTGGAGCGAGGAGTGGAGCCTGTCGTTCGAGCGCGAACTCCGACCGGGACTGGCGATGCGGACCACCGGCGTTTTGACGAAGAACATGAACGTCTACCGCAACGAGAACATCTTCCGTCCGTACAGTGCCTACTCGATTGCCATTCCGAACGTCGACCCTGGGCCGGACGGCGTCGTCGGCAACGGCGACGACCCGGGCCGCACGATCACCTACTACGAATATCCGACATCGCTGCAGGGACAGCGCTTCGACAAGAACTGGCTGACCAACGACAACAGCGTCAACCAGAGCTTCCGCAGCATGGAGTTCGGCATGTTCAAGCGGATGTCGGCCGGGTGGCAGGTCATGGCCTCGTTCTCGGCGACGAAGAAGAACATCCCGCTGACCGTCGGACTCACCCAGAGCCAGGTCAATTCGAACATCTACGCCGGCGACCTCAATCCGAACTCTGAAATCAACACGCGCGACACGAATTGGGAACGCACCGGCAAGCTGTCGGGCGCCTACTCGCGCCTCCCCTACGGCGTGACGGTGGCGGTGAACTACGAGTATCGCAACGGCAATCCGCTGGCGCGGACCTTGGCGCTGCGCGGCGGCACGACGATTCCCAACCTGGTCGTGAACGCCGAACCGATCGGCAGCCTGTGGCTGCCGAACTATCACCTGACCGACATCCGCGTCGAGAAGAGCGTGCGGCTCGGCGGCACCCAGCGTGCCACCATCCGCGCCAACATCTTCAATGCAATGAACAACTCGACCGTCCTCGCCATGCAGACGCGGTCGGGAGCGACATTCGGCAATGCCACGTCGATTATTCAGCCGCGCATCATGGAGCTGAACATCGCCTACTCGTTCTAGCGGTTCCTGCCGGAGCGCGGAGCCTGACGGGACGCCTCCCCGTCTCGCTCCGCGTGTTCTTCTTCAACGTCTGGAGATCGTCATGTCGTGGCACTGCTGGCTCTCGCGCATCGGCACGGCGCTGGCGGTGGTCGCCACACTCGCCTCCTCCGCCAGTGCGCAGCCGCTGAAGGTGATCATCTCTGGCGGTTTCTCGGCCGCCTACCGTGAACTGCTGCCGGCCTTCGAGCGCGACACGGGCATGCAGATCACGACCACCAGCGGTGGCTCCGTGGGCAGCGGGCCCAACACCATCGGCAATCAGATTCGACGCGGCGTGCCGGCCGACGTGATCATTCTGGCGCGTGAAGGGCTGAACGCACTCGTCGCCGAGGGGAAGATCGCCGGCGGCACCGACGTCAACCTGGCGCGATCCGTGATCGGTGTCGTCGTCCGCGCCGGCGCCGCCAAGCCGGACATCAGCACCGTCGACGCGCTGCGAAAGACCCTGCTGGCGGCGCGTTCGGTGGCGGTGTCGACCAGCACGAGCGGCGTCTACCTGACGACCACGCTGTTCCCGCGGCTCGGCATCGCCGCGGAGATGGCGGCCAAGACCTCCATGCGCGGAGCGGTGGACGTGAGCCGCGGTGAGGCGGAGCTCGGGCTGCAGCAGATCAGCGAGATTCTGCCGCTGCCGAACGTCACCTTCGTCGGCCCGATACCGAACGAGGTGCAGTATGTGACGACCTACGCGGCCGCCGTCGTCGACGGTTCGACGCAGGTGGCGGCGGCCCGCCGGTTGATTGCGTTCCTGTCGTCGCCGCAGGCGCACGCGGCGATTGAGAGGTCGGGCATGACGCCCGCGGCGGTGCAGTGACCCGCGCACGCCTGCGCTGGCGCCAGCGACGATCCGGCGCTCTTGCTCCGGTCGCGTCGCAGGCTCGACCACGCTCCAAGTCGCGGCGACCGCCCGCTCGCCGCTGACGTCACGCCTCGCATTTGCTCCGACGGGACGGCGTGCGTACACTGCCTGACCATCGTGGCGTCTCTCGTTCGTCGCATCGTCGGCCCGGTCATGTCGCTCGTGCATGGCGAGCACATGGAACTGTTCGGCACAGGCAACACGATGCGCCTGGCCAAGCGGGCCAACCAGCTGCAGTTCCGCCGGATCGCCGAGTCACGCGAGCGCCTGTGTCGGGTTGAGCTGCCGGCGCTGCTGGCAGAGAACGGCGGCAGCACGGTGCCGCCCATCGACCTCGTGGATGGCTGGCATCTTGACCGCAGCGGGACGCTGCCGCATCTCGATCAACTGATCAAGGAATCGGGCGAGATCATCGCCGAACGCGGACTCAGGCCAAAGAAGGCGGGTGAAGCCGAGCGCTCGTTCTTCCAGAGCATTCAAAAGGCCGACGACTTCACGCGGTACCCCTCGATCCTGAACTTCGCCCTGTCGTCCGACGTGCTGGGCGCGGTCTGCCGCTACATGCAGACCATTCCGGTGTTGTCGCGCACGTTTCCGCAAGGGGTGCGCCTGGCCGAATCGAGCATCACGTTCGATGCGCGTCCGCAGGACGGCTATCGTTCCAGTCAGCTCTATCACCTCGACCACCACGACACGCCGATGGTGTACGTGATCGTGCTGTTGAAAGATGTCACCGAGCGCGGCGGTCCGTTCACATTCCTGTCCGACTCGGTGTCGACACGCGCCGCCGCGGCGATGCGCTATCAAACACGCGCTGTTGACTACCGGGTGCCGGACGAGACGATGTATCGGCACGTCGCGCGGACTGATGCGCAGGTGATGGCGCTGCCGCAGGGCACGGTGTTGTTTCTCGATTCGAGCCGCTGCTTTCACTATGGCAGTCGCGACGCCTACGATCCGCGCTATCAGATGATGTACGCCTACACCTCGGTGTGCCGGACCGACTTCTCGGAGTGGTTTACCAACGTCAGGCCGTTTCCTGGCACGGCGCACGACTCACGCCTGCGGCGGCTGGTGCTCGACAAGGACGCCGCCGCCTCGTTCAGTCCGTAGCGCGGGGCTTCAGCCCCGCGAATTCCGGCACCATACCCACCCAGGTTCCCCGCCCATATCTGTCACGGCGCAAGCGACGACCGCGGCTGAAACGCGGACGTTATGCGTCAAGCAAGGAGAGCGCCTGAGAATGGAAAGGAAACACGTGTCGAGGGTATCCATCGCGATCGACGCATCCAGTGCGGATGTGTGGGATGCCCTGGTGAATCCGGCCACCGCTAAGGCGTATTTCTTCGGGGCCGAGGTGCGCTCAGATTGGAAAGAAGGAAGTCCCATCACGTTCACGGGAGCGTTCAACGGCAAGTCCTACCATGAGAAGGGAACCATCCTCCAATGCCGGCCTCAGAAGCTACTGCAGTACAGCCACTGGAGCGATCTCGAGCAGTTGCCGGATCTCCTGGAGTACTACAGGACCTGGACCTTCCGCATCGAATCGGGGGACCCTGGCGTCGTTCTCTCGGTGACCGAAGACAACATTCCCGATGAAACCACACGCAGCCGTTCGGATGAATTCTGGTCAGGCGTGCTATCTACGATCAAAGAGATCGCTGAGGCCCACTGACCTGCCGCTGTTCGACAAGGACGGAGGACATCGCACCATGGGCCGTATCGCGATACTCGCTGTATTTGCAGGCGTGATTTCCGGGTGCGCGCACGTGCCGCCTACGCAGTCGTGGCCGGGATTGGTGCGCCGTGTCGGGCCGGGAACGCCAGTGGGAGTGACCGACGCCGCGGCGATCGGAGCCCTGGGCGCCGCCCTCCCCGATAACAGATGTTCTGGCCACCCGCCCAGGTGCGATGACACGCAGATTTCAGAACGCCTGACCTTTCTCGCCGCGGCCACCGCTGCCGGCATCGCCATCGACGCCTTGCGGCGTGACCGAACGACCCTCTATGGATCGCCCAATCGCCTGACGCTCAGGGTCATTCCGACGCTGGCCTCCCGCCAGAAGGCGTTGTCGGTCGCGATCGCCTTCACGGAGCGCGGGGCGCCTCGCCGACCACCAAGGCCTTCGACGCCATCCGGCGAATGACTGGACGCCTGGACGAGTCGCGAAGGAACCTCCGTGTCGTCCCGGCTGCCGATCGGGGATCGGCGTCTAAGACCCTCATGGAGGTGTGTATGAAGTCTGTCGTGAGCAGGGGCTTCCTCGGTTTTGCCGTACTGATCTTGTCCGCGACCGCTGCGGCTCGAGCAACGTCGGTCGTCCAGCAGGTGAACGATGCGGAGCGAGCCTTCGGCACGTGGTCCTCAACCGAGCAGTTCGAGAGCGAACCCCGCATATCGGTCTCCTTTCGCCGGACCGACCGGTCGATCGCTGGTTGGGCGATGCTGCTCGGCCAGCAGAGGAAGACTGACCATCGCGCGACGCTCGGCCTGTCGTTCACCGAAGCCACTTGGAACGGACAGGTCTTTCAGTTCAGCACGATTCTTCCAGAAGACGAGGGAACGATCGGCTGGGAGCTTCGCGTGACGTCGCCCACGACGGCGATCTTGACCGCTCTCACGGAAGATGGGCGACCGATTCCCGACGAACTGAAGTGGGACATGGTCAGATGACTCCGACCGAACGAGAATAGCTCCCGTTCCTCGATGAATCTGGGTGGCTGGGAGCCGACAGAAGTCGTCGTTCTCGCTCCGTCCGCCGACGAGCGAAAGATCCCCCTGATGCTGTGGATAGCCGATGGCAAGTACCAGCCGAAAGGGCTCGGTGAGGCGAGGCCGGCGTCGATTCCGGAGGTCTGGGGCGCGCGGTCCAGGGGGCTCAGGACTCGATCTCAGTGAGCGGCTGAACACGCACAGACGGCCGCTGGTGCGATGCCGAGACGGGCCGCGGCTCTGCCCCGTCGACGATCGAATATTGCTCGGTTATACTAGTAGTATGAAAACAGCGGTATCGCTGCCAGATCGGGTCTTCCGCGAGGCTGAGGGCTACGCCAAGCGCACGCGAAAATCGCGGAGTCAGTTGTATGCCGAGGCCCTGGCTGAGTACCTGGCTCGACACGCTCCGGACGAAGTGACCGAGGCGATGAACCGCGTCGTCGATGAACTCGGCGACGCCGCAGCGGATCCCTTCGTTCAGCGGGCGGGGCGGCGAGTGCTCAGGAACGTCGAGTGGTAGAGGTCGCACAGGGGGACGTCTGGTGGGCGGATCTACCGGAACCGGCGGGGTCCGGTCCCGGCTTCCGACGGCCCGTCGTCGTGGTCCAGGGAAATCCGCTGAATCGAAGCCGCATCGCCACGGTCGTCTGCGTGCCGCTGACGAGCAACACGGCCTGGGCTGGGGCACCGGGGAATGTGCTTCTCTCGAGTCGGACAACGGGGTTGCCGAAGGATTCCGTCGCCAACGTATCGCAAATCATCGCGCTCGATCGGTCGCTGCTCACCGAGCGGGTCGGGCACCTGGCGCCCAAGCCACGGGCGCAGGTTCTTCACGGCATCGATGTCGTACTGGGTCGATGAACGGGCTAACGTCCGCTTGCAGCCGTCGGCCAGGACCATGATGATCCTCCGCGACTGAAGCGGCAGACGTTAGCCTGACCATCAACAGACACGAATGCTACGCATCGGCGTGTTGGCATCACACGAAGGCACGACGCTCCAGTGCATCCTCGACGCTTGTGCCGGCGGGCGCATCGACGGTCGCGTGACGTTGGTGATCAGTAACAACAGCGGTTCCGGCGCACTGCGGCGAGCCGCGGCGTCTGGCAGCGCCTCGCGCCACCTGTCTTCAGCCACTCATGGAGATGCTCCTTCACTCGACGCCGCGATCCTGCACGCGCTGGTGCAAGCGCGTGTGCAGGTGGTGTTTCTTGCCGGCTACATGAAGCGTCTGGGGCCACGCACGTTAGCGGCATTCCGGGGGCGTATCCTCAACACTCACCCGGCGTTGTTGCCCAAGTTCGGTGGCCAAGGCATGTTCGGCGACCGTGTGTTCGAAGCCGTGCTCGCGGCACGGGATCCAGAGTCCGGTGCATCTGTGCACCTCGTCGAGGTCGAGTACGACACTGGG
>CADEEX010000015.1:19957-24915 GCA_902826465.1 uncultured Acidobacteriota bacterium | reverse complement strand
ACGGTTCCACGGTTCCACGGTTCCACGGTTCCACGGTTCCGAGGTTCCGAGGTTCATGGTCCGTCGTCTTCTGGCGGTTGCACACTTTGCTTGTTCACACGGCTGCCCGTGGCACGTCGCATGCGATCGCCGTTGTCATGGGTGTCCGGCGTTACGAGGAACTCCAGTGCTGGCAGCTCGCGCGGGCTCTGAAGAAAGAGGCGTACGCACTAATCGATCGCTTCCCGGCGAAACGGGACTCCAATTTCTGCGATCAGCTCCGCGCCTCGGCTCGGTCGGCGCCGAGCAATATTGCCGAGGGCTTCGGCCGGTTCCGTCCCGCCGAGTTCGCGCATTTCCTTCAGATCGCAAAGGCATCGCTCGTGGAGACCCACAACCACCTTCAGGATGGTCTGGATCTGGGCTATCTGTCCGAGCAGGAGTGGGCTGTTCTGAAGAGCCTCACCGAACGGTCGATTGCGGCAACGACGAAGCTGATTGTGTATCTGCGCGGAGGCGACGGATCACGGTTCAAATGAACCCCGGAACCCCGGAACCCCGGAACCGTGGAACCGTGGAACCGTGGAACCGTGGAACCGTGGAACCGTGGAACCGTGGAACCCGATCTAGAACATGAACCCGCAACTCGACTGCGGCGCCGGATACGACGCCGTCGTGATGGCGCGCACGATCTCTCCGGCCATGAACGCGTACCCGGCATCGCTCGGATGAAAGCCATCGGCGGAGAAGGTGGACGGTTGATAAAAGCGTGCGTCGCACATCAGATCGATCACGGTCACGTCTTTCGCAGGATTGATCGCTTGCGTGGTGATGCCGACGGACGCGCGTTGTGCCCACTGCCGAAGCAACGCCTGACTGCCGGCGCGGTAGGGGACCCGCGCCATGTTCGGCAGGTTCAGCACGATGATGCGCGCCGCAGGCGCGCGATCGCGGATGGCGGTGATGAGTGCCTGGAACTCGGTGGCAAAGATGGCGACCTTCTGGTCGATGAAGGCGTTGGTGTCGGCGGCGCCGACGTCGTTGGCGAGCGCACCGGTGATGACGTTGACGTCGTTGGCGCCCGCAAACACCGTGACGACCGTGGCGTCGCGCCTGACGAAGGGGGCCTCCGCCTGGGTGATGTTGCCGCTGACGCCGTTGACACCGGACTGCGCCGCGAGCAGGTGAAACGAAGGGCTCAGCACGGCGGCGGGCACACCCAGCTGGGCGACCTGGACGGCGAAGCCCTGGCTCCTGAGTTGCCGGGCCGCGACCCACGCGTAGCCGTTCCCGTCGCAGTCCTCGAACGGCAGGCACACTTTTGTCGACCCGTAGCCGATGACGTCGCTGGCGCCGACGACGGCATAGACAATCGTGGAACCTGCTGAAGGCGGGCCACTTGGCGCCTCAGGCGTGTCTTCCGTCGGGTTCAACAGGCTGGCACAGCCGCCCACAAGCAGCGACACGACCAGCAGGGACACGTTCAGCAGGATCCGCATTTTTGGACTTATCGGCCGATCTCGGAAATTTTAGTCGAGGCGCGGAGTGGGTGAAGCGATCCGGTCTGCCTAGAATGTCACGGGACAGGCGGCCGGGTGCGATTTTCGACGCGGGTGAGAGTAGCGGTGACATCGGCCACAACCGCGGCCGTGGCACTGCTCAGGATCCTCCGACATCGTGGCTCGATCGACCGACCTCGTCTGGTGGCGGGCGATATAGCGCCGGAGTTTACGCTCCAGGCGTCTGATGGTCGCATCTATCGGCTCGTCGACTACCGCCATCGTCACGTGGTGGTGCTGGCGTGGTTTCCCAAGGCATTTACCGGCGGCTGCACGATGCAGTGCGAATCGATTGGCGCCCGTGCCAGCCGGTTGCGCGCGCTTGGCGCCGTCGTCTTCGGCGCCAACGTGGATACGCCGGATACGAACCGGCAGTTCGCTGAGGCTCTGGGCATCGACTTTCCGATTCTCAGTGATCCGTCGCACGCGACCGCCCGCGCCTACCGGGTGGAGAACGCCAGCGGACTGCCGTCGCGGTGGACGTTCTACATCGGGCTCGACGGCAGAATTCTTTCGGTGGACACCGACGTGCACGTGAGCACGAACGGCACGGACATCGAGCGCGCCCTGCAACAACTGCAGCCGCGTACGGCGTAACCGCGGATCGGCGGGCCAGGCCTCGGAGGAGGCCCCGACGGTTCGTTCTCACAAGCTGACTCGCAGGGTCAGGCTGGAGCGACTTATGACATTGCTCGATCGTTTTCGCACGCAGGCTCGTGACAAGCATCAGGACCCGGCCGTTCGTCTCGCGTTTGTCGAGGAGCTGCCGCTGGCCGAACGCGAAACGATCGCCACGATCGCGAGGGAGGACGAGGATCCGCGCGTGCGCAAGGCCGCGGTGGCCAAGCTGATGGCCCCGGCCGCGCTCGCGGCGATCGCGCGTGACGACAAGGACGATCAGGTCCGGGCGCAGGCGTCGTCGATGCTGCGCGACATCGCCCTCGAGTCGTTCGAGGAACTCGGCGAGGCCGACAGTCTCGACGCCGTCGACCTCACGGTTGACGCGCGCGCCCTCGCCCATCTGGCCAAGACCGCCGTGCGCGACAGCGTGGCTCTTCGCGCGGTGGCACGCGTGGACGACGGACATCTGCTCGGGTCGGTCGCCCGGCAGGCCGTCGCGGAGCCGGCGCGTCGTCGGGCCTTCGAAGCCCTCGAGGCGCGTGGCGAGCGCGCCGAACTGCTTGGGGTCGCCCTCAACGGCGATTTCAAGGACACGGCGGTGGCCGCCGTCGAGCAGTTGCACGAGCGCACCGATCTCGATCACATTGTCGCGCGCGGTCGTAATAAGAGCGCCGTGAAGCGTGCGCGCGCGATTATCCGCGAGGCGGACGAGCGCGCCGCCAGGGCGGCCGCCGCTGCAGCCGTCGCCGCGGCGATGGCCGCCATCGACGCAGAGCCCGCCATCATTGAACCGATTGCCGACCTGGCGTCACCGCCGCACGGCGATCCGCTCGCGAGTGCAATCGCCGGCAGTCAGCCGTCGGCCGCGGAGGTGGCCGTCGATACGGCGCCGGCCGCGTCGATCGATGCCGATACCGAAGCCGCGGCGGCAGCGGCTCAGGCCGCGGCAGAAGCTGACACCGCGCGCCGTCTCGCCCGTCTGGGTGAACTCGCGACCGAGGCGACCAGCGCTGTCGAAGAGAGCGACTTCCCTGCCGCCCGTCGGCGTTTCCAGCCGATTCGGCGTGAGTGGCGGACGCTGGCAACAGACCTCGCGGCCGACCATGAACTGGCGACGACGTTCGCCACGGCTGACGCGAGGATGACGACTCGTGAGCAGGACGCGCAGGAAGCCGACGCGAAGAGCCGTCGCGACGCGCTGGCCCGTGTCCAGCAGCTGATCGCCAAGGTCGAGCTGCTGGCCGGCAAGGATGACCTGACCCTCAAGGCCGCCGAACGTGCGATTCGGGACATCCGGGAACTGCAGTCGTCCATGCCGTCGCTGCCGTCGAAGCAGGACTTCGAAGACGTGACCGGCCGCATCAAAGCGATGCTCCATGCCCTGACGCCGAAGGCCGCTGAGTTGCGCGAAGCGCAGGACTGGAAGCGCTTCGCCAACGTCACTATTCAGGAGCAGCTCTGCGTTCGGATGGAAGCGCTCCGCACGGTCGACGATCTGGAAGTGGCGGCGCGGCAGGTGCGCGAACTGCAGCAGCAGTGGCGCGCGGCGGCCGATGTGCCTCGCGCCCAGGCCGACGCCCTGTGGCGTCGCTTCAAGGCCGCGCACGACGAGGTGTGGGCGCGTTGCGAGGCGTTCTTTGCGGTGCAGAGCGAACAGCGCGTCGACAACCTGGCGAAGAAGGTCGCACTCTGCGAGCGCGCCGAAGCGCTGTCTGACTCGACGCAGTGGATTCAGACCGCTGACGAGATCAAGAAACTGCAGAACGAGTGGAAGACGATCGGACCGGTGTCGCGCGGCAAGGAAAAGGCGATCTGGGATCGTTTCCGCACCGCCTGCGATCGCTTCTTTACGCGCCGCCACGACGATCTCGCGGTGCGAAAGGCCTCGTGGACTGAGAACCTGACCAGGAAGGAGGCGCTCTGCGTCCGCGCCGAGGCGCTGGCGCAGTCCACCGAGTGGGATCAGGCCGCGACCGAGATCAAGAAGCTGCAGGCCGAGTGGAAGACGATTGGCCCGGTCAAGAAGACGCGTTCGGAAGCGATCTGGCAACGCTTCCGCGGGGCGTGCGACAGCTTCTTCGCGCGCTACGCGCAGCGTCACGACACGGCGCGTGCCGAGCGCGTGGCGGCCAGAGAAGCGCTTTGCGTCGAACTCGAAGGTCTGCTCGTGTCCGAAGACCCACCGGCGGATCTGCTCGCCAGGGTACGGACGTTACGTGGACACTGGTTGACCGAAGTGAACGGCCGCGGCGTCGAGCCTGAGGCCGCACGCCAGTTCGATCAGCGGTTCACCACGGCGTTGAACGCGCTGGTGGCTCGATTCCCGCAGCCCTTCGCCAACACCGATCTCGATCCGGAGGCCAGCCGCAAGAAGATGGAAGCGATTGTGGCCAAGGTCGAAGCACTGGCGAAGTCGCTGGCCGCTCAGGGGCCGGCCGAAGCAGCGGCGTCGCCGACCAACCGCCTTGCGGCGATGCTGAAGGAGGCGCTCGCCGCCAATACCATCGGTGGCAAGGGCGACGACGACGCGAAGTTCCGAGCGGTGACGGAGGACCTCAGGAACGCGCAGGCGTCATGGGCGAGAGTGGGCTATGTGCCTGACGCCGTTCGTCGTCCGCTGACCGATCGCTTCCACCGAGCCGTGAAGGCCATTTCCGAACGAACGGCGCCGAGGAAACCCGCGCGGGCCTGAACGCCCACGTTCGGAACCGTGGAACCTGGAACCTGGAACCGTGGAACCTGGATCGCACACATGATCGGCTATTCGATCGAGACCAGCTCCACGTCGAAGACGAGCAT
>CADEEX010000015.1:8652-19857 GCA_902826465.1 uncultured Acidobacteriota bacterium | reverse complement strand
TCGCACACATGATCGGCTATTCGATCGAGACCAGCTCCACGTCGAAGACGAGCATGCCGCGCGGATCGCTCTTGCCCTGGTAGGCCAGCGATTCGGGAATCCAGAAGCGGGCCTTCTCGCCGACGACCATCAGCTGGAGTCCTTCGGACCAACCCGTGATCACGTCACCAAGGCCGAAGGTGGCCGCCTGGCCTCTCGTGACTGACGTGTCGAACATCTTGCCGTCGGCCGCGGTCCATCCGGTGTAGTTGACCGTGACTCGGCTCGACGCCACTGGATGACGGGCGCCGGTGCCGGGGCTCAGGACCTTGTAGGCGAGGCCACTGGCCGTCTTCGTCGCATCGGCAGGCGCTGCGCTCACGTCTGGCGGGACACTGACCAGCGCCAGCAGTTCCACTTCGACCAGCAGCGCGCCCTTGGGCTCGCGCGTGCCGCGCGTCGCCAGCGATTCAGGAATCCAGAGGCGGCGGCTTTCGCCGGTCACCATCAGCTGGACGCCCTCGCTCAATCCGGCCATCGTCTTGTTGAGGAAGAAGCTGGCCGGCTTGCCCGCCGTGCGCGAGCTGTCGAACATCTTGCCGTCTGCCGTCCACACCGTGTAGTGGACGCTGACCAGATCGGCGGGCGTCGGATGCACGGTGCCGGACCCAGGCGTTGCCACCACGCTCGCGAGGCCGCTCGCCGTCTTTGCGGCGTTCGCGGGTGGCGCCGCGACGTCTGGCGGGGCGGTCTGCGCGGCCGCTCCTGGCGGGAGTGCGAGCGCGGCAGAGAGCATCAGGAGAGCGATGCGGGTCGTCATGATCGGATTCTCGCATGTTATTCTTTCTGCGTTCCTAGCGGGAAGAGCGGTTCAGCCAGCGACGTCGTCGCGCCCTCGTCCCTACCTGCCGCCCGTTCTCGCCGGGTGGCGGATGTAGGCATCAGCGAGCACACACGAGAGGTGTGCATATGCCTGCGTTCAAGAAGCTCACGCCCAACCTGATGGTCACCAGCGTCGAGCGAAGTCTGGCGTTCTATATCGACGTGCTCGGATTCGCCCGAGGCATGACGGTGCCTGATGCGTCGCCCTTCGTCTTCGCCTCGGTGACGAGCGGAAGCGTGGAGGTATTTTTGAATGACCTCGAGGTCGCACGCAACGAGTACCCGACGCTCGCATCACAGTCGGTCGGTCTTTCGGGCACCCTCTTCATCGAGGTCGACGGCGTCGACGCGTTGCACGAGCGCCTCGCCGATCGTGTCACCGTTGTGATGCCGCTCATCACGCAGTGGTACGGCGTCAGAGAGTTCGCCATCAACGACCCCGACGGCTACGTCATCACGTTCGCGGAACGCGTCTGACGAACCCTGGAACCTCTATCGTGCCTGTAACCGTTCCAGCTTCTGCTTGAGCGCTTCCAGGCGCTGACCGGCCTCGCCGAGCCGTCCCTCTGCGGTCAGCCGCTGATACTCGGCCAGATCGCGTGCGGCGTCGTTGATGAGGGTGGTGGTGTCCGCTGGAGTCGACGTGGAGACCGCCGCTCCAGGCGCTGACGTGGCGGTCCGCGTCGTCGGCGGCGCGGAGACCGGTGCCCCGTTGATCGACAGCGTGGAGGGTGCCGTGCCGAACAGCGCCGCGAGTGCCGATTCAAAGGTCGGTCCGTACACCAGCTTGTCCTGCATCGCCAGCACGACAATGCGCAACTCAGGCATCGGACTGCGCTCGGCCTGAAGGTAAATCGACTCGGCGTAGAGCAGTGCCCGGCCGACCGGAATCACCAGCAGGCCGCCGCGTCTCACGCGCGATCCCTGCTGATTCCACAGCGACAACTGACCGGAGAGCTGGGCGTTCTGATCGACCCGTGCCTGAATCTGCAGCGGCCCGTCGACCAGCTTGTTCTCCGGAAAGTTGTAGACGATGGCTGAACCATAGTGCTCGCCGTCGCTGCGTCCGGCGATCCAGCCGATCAGGTTGTTGCGATTCGCCGGTGTGAACGGCAGGATCTCGACGAACTCGATGCCACGCTCGCCTGGCAGCTTCATCAAGACGAAGTTCGGTTCCATGGGCTGGGCCGATTGATCGCCGCGGTCGCTGGCGCCTTCGGTGGCAACGGTCCAGAGATCATCGCGGTTGTAGAACGCGTCCGGCGCGGTCATGTGATACAGGCCGTAGACGGTTGCCTGCATCTGCAGCATCAACTCCGGGTAGCGCATGTGCGCTTTCAGGTCGGCCGGCATCGTCGATTGATCGACGAACAGCGTCGGGAAGATGGCCCGATACGCGGCGATCACCGGGTCGGTGTTGTCGACCACGTAGAAGGCCACGGTGCCATCGTAGGCGTCGACCGTGGCCTTGACGCTGTTGCGCAGGTAGTTGATGCGCAGCCGGTCGAGGCGGTAGTGGCGCGCGTTGGGATAGCTGTCAGACGAGGTGTAGGCGTCCATCACCCACACCAGCCTGCCGGTGGCGGTGACGACGATGTACGGGTCATCGTCGAAGGAGAGAAACGGTGCGAGCGCTTCGACGCGCTCGCGGATGTTGCGGCGCATCAACAACCGGCTCTCGCTGGTCACGTCGTCGCTGAAGGGCATGCGCGTGAGATCGCCGCGGTCGAGGGCCAGCACCATGCGCCGTACCAGACCTCCGATCGCGATACCGCCCGTGCCTTCGTACGTCGTCACACTGTTGGTGTCGCCCTGCGGGTAGTTGAACTCCTGTTGGCGTGTCTTGACGTAGACGTCGCCGTTGGTGAGCTCGCCGAAATAGATCTCCGGTCGCGTCAGTTGGACGGAAGGTTCCGTGCTCTGCACCGGCATGTTGCCGAGGATCAGCGCCGGCATGCCCTCTGGCGTAAATGCGTTGACCGGGTTCATGGTGACGCCGTAGCCATGCGTGTAGATCAGGCGCTCGTTGATCCAGTTGCGGCTGCTTTCCGGCAGGCGGTCGATGTTCAGTTCGCGCGTCGCCAGCATCATCTGCCTGATCTTGCCGTTGATGGTGTAGCGGTCGATGTCGATGTCGGGGAAGTCGTAGTAGGTGCGGATTTCCTGAATCTGCCGGAGCGTGTCCTGCAGCGCGCGCCAGTCCCACAGTCGGATGTTGTCGAGCGTCTCGCGGTTTTCGTCCGGCGCCAGCGCGTCGAGTCCGATGTCTGCCGGAAACGGCACCTGCTCAACGCGGGTGAGCGCGAACGCCTCGCGTGTGGCGTCGATGTTGTTGGTGATGAACGGGCGTTCGCGCACCAGTTCGTTCGGGCGCACGACGAAGCTCGAGACGTACCACCCCACGACCGAGACGCCAACATAGATGACGACGGCGGGGACCACCGCGCCGACCAGCCACGGCAGGCGCCGACCCGCCACGGCGGCGCTCGCCGCCAGGGCAGCGCCAGCGAGCAGGGCGAGCGACACGAACAGCATGCCGGGGATCGCGACATGGACGTCCGTGTAGGTGGCGCCGGCAAACACGGTGTGGTCGGCCAGCAGGCGATCGAAGCGTCCGAGATACACCTGAATCGACAACGCGAAGAGCAGCAGCGCCAATGCGCCAGCGACGCCGCGCAGCGCCGGCCCGCTGTCGCGTCGCGTCAGTAGTTGGGTGCCGCCACGAAGCGTTGCGAATCCGGCGGCCATGGCACCAATCAGCACCGCCATCGTCGTCAGCCAGTTGGCCAGGCGGCTCCACACCGGCAGCGTGAACATGTAGAAGGTGATTGGACGTCCGAAGACGGCGTCGATCGCCGGCGCCACGCCGCCGTCGGTGTGGTGCCAGAACAGCGCGTACGGCTGCCAGTCTGCGGTGCGGCCGAGTGCGTTCAGCAGCGCGACCGCGGCGATACCTGCCAGGGCCAGCATGCGGAACACCGGTTCGACCGGCAGATCGATCGGCCGGCCGTTGACGCGAATGCCGGCGGCGAGGTCGAGCAGGTGTGTGGGTTTCAGCAGCAGGAAGGCGCCGAACAACGTGACGAACGTCGCCACGAAGAATGCGCCAAAGAGCACGCCCTGGATGTTGACCGTGCGCCAGAAGACGTCAGCGAATCCAAGCGAGCCGAACCACAACGAGTCGACGTAGTAGGACACCGCGGTGCCGCCACCAAAGAACAGGACGGCGAGGAGCAGGAAGAGGATGGGGCGAGGCTTGAGCGCCATGGAGGTGGGCTAAGTCTAGTCCCTCCATGACGCGGCCGTTCAGGCGAGCGGGGTGGCCGGGCGCCAGCCGTCGCGGGTGGTCTCAGTGGCGGAGCAGCATGTCGCGCATGGTCGGCTTCACCTTCGCCACCACGCGGTTGCGGCCGAGTCGCTTGGCCTCGTAGAGCGCGCTGTCGCAGCGTTCCAGCAGGCTTTCCGGCGTGTCGCCGGCGGTGAATTCGGCCACGCCGCAGCTCAGCGTCACCTTCAGCGGCGCGCCTGACGTCTCGAAGCTCACCACGCTCAGGCTGGCGTTCAGCATACGCATGCGGCTCTCGGTCTGCTTCAGGTTCAAGTCGGCGACCAGGACGGCGAATTCGTCGCCACCCAGTCGCGCGACCAGGTCTGCCTTGGAGCGCACGGAGTTCTTGAGTGCCTGAGCGACGGCGACCAGGGCGCGATCGCCGATGGTGTGACCGTGCGTATCGTTGATCGACTTGAAATGATCGAGGTCGATGATCGCCATGACGAAGTGCGCCTTCTCGGCCAGCCATTCGCGGCAGGCGCGATCGAAGGCGCCACGATTGGCGACGCGCGTGAGCGGGTCGAGCGACGCTTCCTTCTTGCTGGCGGAGAGCTGACTCTCGAGTGTCGTGACCTTGTCGTTGAACGCCGCGCAGGTTTCTTCCCAGAGCTTCTGCCGTTCGGTGGCGATGTGGCGGAGCTCGCTGACTTCCTGCAGCAGCTTCACCTTCAGCTGTTTCACATCGTCGATCTTGACGAGGGCCTCGAAACGCTCCATCGACGAGCCGAGGTTCTTGTTGAAGCTCTGGCCGTCGCCGGCGACGATGGCGAGCGCTTCGCGCACCATGTCCACGAGTGTCGCGATCTCTTCCTTGTGCTCGAGACGCTGGCGTTCGAGCTGGCCGAGGACCTGCCGGCAGGCGTCGTTGCACGCGTCAAGGGCCTTCAGCACCGCGGCGGGATCGCCGGCGGCCACCACCGTTTTCCGCGTGTTCTCGATGGTGTCGCGCAGCGTGCTCTCGTCGGGAAGGTCGACCGCACCGACGAAATCGCGCAGCAGGATCAGCAGTTTCTCGAGCGGCATGCGCATGAGATCCTGTTGCACCGTCGGTGCAGACTCGCTGGTCGCTGTACGCCGGAACCCGAGTCCCAGCGCAATCAGATCGTCTTTCAATTCCGCCCCCTGTGTCTCCCACCGCCGTCGCCGCCGGTCATCGAAGCCGGGCACGGGCGCAATTGGTGGCTACCGCGTATATCGGCCGTGGTCTGACATGCTTGAGCAACCTTGTGCGATGGGCTGACGCCCGGGTCGGGTTGACCTCGAGTCGGGTCCCTCCTACACTCGCGACCGTGTCCGACCCTGCCGATCTCACCTCGCTTCGTCCGCGCCAGGCCCACGGCCTGTCTGACGAGACGCTCGAAGCGCTCAATCACCTGTGGACAGTCGTGCGCGCGTTTTCCAATACGGCACATGACGTCAATAACGCGCTGCAGGTGATCGCCGGCAACGCCGAACTCCTCGAGGCGCGCGAACTCGACCCGGCGGTCCGCCGGCGTGTGGAGATCGTCAGGACCGAGAGCGGCAAGGCGGCGGCGACCATCAGTCGGCTGCTCGATTTTGCGCGCGGCTCACGACAGCCCAGTCAGCGATTCGATCTGTGGCCACTGGTCGATGCGGTAGTGGCGATGCGGCTGTCGTCGGTGGGACGCGGCCGGATCACGCTGACCGTCGATCGTGAAGGGGCGCAACCGGCATTCATCGTGGGAGAGTCGTTCAAGGTTCAGCAGTTGCTGATGGATCTGCTGCTGACGGCCGAGGATCGTGTCGCCGGCCGTGCCAAGGCGCGCATCACGGTGTCGGTGACACGCGAAGGGCGCGGCGTCAGCGTCGCCATCCGTTCGTCGTCTGAGGCGGCGGATGTGGATGGGCCTGACACCAGCGATGCCCTGCCGGCCCCTGATGGACTGACCCGCGACGCCCAGCTCTGGGCCGCGGCATATCTGGCGGCGCTCGACGGAGGCGTCCTGACGGTTGACGGTGGACTGCTGACCGTCAGCTGGCCCGACGCCTGAGCCGAACGCGGTTCAGGGGGTCAAAGGTTCAGAGTTCAAGGCTTCAGGCGGCGAAGTCGCCGTGGACCTTGAGGCGCTGCAGCTTGTCGATCAGCGTCGTGCGGCTGAGGTGCAGCAGCTTCGCCGCCTGACGCTTGTTGCCACCGGTCTTTTCGAGGCAGCGGAGAATCAGCTCGCGTTCGAGTTGTGACACGACCGAGACGAAGTTGATGCCTTCGTCAGGAATCGCCACCGGCGCCACCATGAGCGACTCGGCGGGGTCGCGGATGTCCTGCGGCAGCATCGCCACGGTGATGTCCCGCGTCGCACCGCTGATCGCCACCGCGTGTTCCATCGCGTTCTCGAGCTGGCGGATGTTACCCGGCCACGAGTAGGCCATGAGCGCGCGTACGGCTTCCTGGCTCAGCGACCGTGCCGGAAGGTTGTTGTTCTCGCACGACTTCTTCACGAAATACTGCGCCAGCAAGGGGATGTCTTCGCCCCGTGCACGCAGCGATGGCAGGCGCACCGGAACGACGTTCAGGCGATAGAAGAGGTCTTCGCGGAAGGTGCCTTCCTTGACCATCTTCTTCAGGTCGACATTGCTCGCGGCAATGATGCGGATGTCGAACTTGACCGACTTCGACTCGCCGACCCGTTCGATCTGACGTTCCTGCAGCGCCCGCAGCAGTTTGGCCTGCAGCGGCAGCGACATCGAGGCGACTTCGTCGATGAACAGTGTGCCCTTGTGGGCCAGCTCGAAACGGCCGACGCGCGCCTGCACCGCCCCGGTGAAGGCGCCTTTCACGTGGCCGAAGAGTTCCGCTTCGACGAGACCTTCGGGAATCGCCGCCGCGTTGAACGCGACGAAATGCTGATCGTGCCGAGGGCTGTTGTGGTGGATGGTACGGGCGATGAGTTCCTTGCCCGTGCCGGTCTCGCCTTCGATGAGGATGGTGCTGTTCATCGGCGCGACCAGTTCCAGTGTCGAGAACACGGCGCGCATCGGCGCGCTGCAGCCGATGATGTTGTCGAACCGGAAACGATTCTGCAACTGGGCGCGCAGTTCCGCATTTTCCTGTCGCAGTTGCCGCTGCTCGATTCCGGCACGCAAGACGCGCGACAACTGTGCCAGCTGGAACGGCTTGATCAGGAAGTCGATGGCACCGCGTTTGATAGCCGTGACGGCTTCGTTGACACCACCGAAGCCGGTAATGACGACCGCCCGGATCGCGGGGAAGAGTGTCAGCGCTTCGTCAAGGACGTCCATGCCGTTTGCATCGGGGAGACGCAAATCGATCACCAGCCCGTCGTAGGCGTAACCGCGGAGACGATCGATCGCGTCGGCGCCATCGAGCGCTTGCGCGACGGCGAAGCCATCCGCTTCAAGGCCTTCGACAATCACCTGTCGAAGGTTGGGTTCGTCTTCTACAACGAGGACCGACGGACGCGCACGTTCACTCATGTCAATGCCCCTTGACGAGCCGAAGCTTACAAGAGAGCGCCCTGGCCTGTTGTCCGAATCTGTCGGACGTTCGAGAAAACCGGCTGGGGAGCTTCAAAAAGATGGCGGCCGTCCGTCCGGGATGGGCGGCGGGCCGACACTCACGGTTCTGCACCCTAATGTCGGCAAAGCGACGCTCGGCCTTTAGGGGAGGCGCTAAAGTCTGGCCAAGGGTGGCCGATTAACCGACATTCCTGACATGCACACCGTTCCGGCCGGGGCTCACCGGCGTGATTTTGAGGTGCTGGTCGCCGATGACGACACCGGCGTGCGCGAGCTGCTGGCCGATTTCCTGGCCGAGCGCGGCCTGGGAGTGGCGACGACCCCCGACGGTCGGGCGGCGGTGACCGCACTCGAGCGCTCCGGCACCAACTGTCGCCTTGTTTTCGCCGACATCGCGATGCCAGGCGCTGACGGATTCGCGGTCCTGAGTGCCGCCAGGCAGGCGAATCCTCACTGTTATGTGGTGATGATTACGGGCTACGGGTCGCTCGAAACGGCCATCAGCGCCGTGCGCCTGGGCGCACAGGACTATCTGACGAAGCCCTTCTCGTTGGGCCAGGTCGACGTGATTCTCCGCAAGGCCAACGCTCGCTTCCAGGAAGAACGTGGACGGGCCGCCGTCCCGGTGGGTGAAGTCGCGGCGGCTCTCGCGGCGATCGAGGCCCGCCTTGGGGCGATCGAAGGCCAGTTGCGCGACGTTGCGCAGAAATTCTCGCAATAGCATTACGGCTCAGTCTTCCGACTTCCTAATTTCCACGTCTCGGTCCTGTCCCTGTCCCTGACTCCCTCTCCCGTCGCCAGGCGGCACGGATTTCGCCACCCCGGCTGCCTAAGTTGACGGTCCACCGACACCTCAACGATCTCCGCACGCGAAATCAGGCCTGATTTCGTGCGATGGCGTCTGGCGACCTGCCGGGCACCCCTCTTGCTCAACCGCCGAGTGCGCCCCACGCAGGTTCGTGCAGGGATGCAGGAGGACGAGCGGTGAACGAAATCAACGACAGCGCAATCATGGCCGCGCTCGGCCGTCAGATGACCCAGGCCGTCGCCAAGCAGGCGGTCGCCGCGGGCAACCTCGCCAACCTCGACACGCCCAACTACAAGACGCGCGACGCGTCGTTTGACGCGGTGCTCGACGGCGAAATGCACAAGCTGAAGATGACGGTCACCGACGCGCGGCACATCTCGGCGAGCGAACCGGCCACGCCGCAGACGACCGAAGCCCAGGGGCTCGATGCCCGACGCGACGGCAACAACGTCCAGCTCGATCGCGAACTGTTGACGATGACCAGGGCGTCAGCCGACTTCGCGGCCGCACAACAGGCGCTGTCAGCCAAGTTTCGCTTGATTCGATTTGCCATCAACGAAGGGCGCTGAGTAAATGTCCACCCTGAACGCGGCCATCAATGCCAGCGCCAGCGCGCTGAACGCCGAGCGGACGCGCATCGAAGTCGCGGTGTCGAACATCGCCAACGCCGACTCGACGCGTGGACCAGACGGCAAGCCGTATCGCCGTCGCGATGTCGTGCTCGAGGCCGACACGGCGCACCCGTTCGATGCGGCGCTCGGCCAGGCCGGCGTCGCTGGCGTCAGGATTGCGGCGGTCGTCGAAGACCAGTCGCCGTTCAAGCGCCGTTACGACCCGTCGCACCCCGATGCCGACAGCGAAGGCTTCGTGGCGATGCCCAACGTCGACACCCCGGAAGAGATGGTCAACATGATGTCGGCGAGCCGCGCCTACCAGGCGAACCTCACCGCCATCGGTCTCATCCGCGAACTGGTCAACAAGTCTCTGGAGCTGGGGAAGTAAGCCATGGCGACACCGATGAGCGGGATTCCTTCAACGCTGCCGATCAGTGGCGGTGCCCCCCCAGTCTCGTCGTCAACGGCGGGCGGGAGTGGGTTCGGCGACGCGCTCGCCAACATGATCAACTCCGCCGATCAGTCGTCGACCGCCGCCAATGGCGCTGTCGAACAGATGCTCAACGGCACCGGCGACGTGCACGACGCGATGATCGCGTTGCAGCGCGCCGAATTGACGCTCCAACTGACCGTGCAGGTCCGCAACAAGCTGGTCCAGGCCTACCAGGACATCATGCGGATGCCGATCTAGGTGCGTCGTCATTTTGTGACTCTCTGTAGCGTGAGCGCATCGTGAACTTCGAACAGTTTTTCAGCCGTCTCAAGGCCTCCGTTTCGGCAATGTCGGGCAAGCAGCTCGGCACGATGGCGGTGGCGTTTGTGCTGGTCGTCGGACTGACCATTGGTTCGTCCTACTACCTGAACACGCCGACCTATCGCGTGCTGTTCTCCGACATGGATCCAGAGTCGGCGTCGGCGGTGGTGACCAAGCTCAAGACCGCCAAGGTGCAATACGTGCTCGACGAAGGCGGGCGGACCATTCGCGTGCCCGACAACCGCGTCGACGAACTCCGTCTGCAGTACGCCTCTGACGGCATGCCTGGCGCCGGCACGGTCGGCTTCGAGCTGTTCGATCGGACCGCGTTCGGTGTCACCGATTTCCTCGAACATGTGAACTACCGCCGGGCCCTCGAAGGTGAGCTGGCGCGGACCATCTCGACGATCGGCGAAGTGGCTGGCGCGCGCGTGCATATCGCGATGCCCCAGCCGTCGCTCTTCACCGGTCGTGATCAGCCGACCAAGGCCTCGGTCATTCTCAAGATGCGCAATAACCGGGCGCTGTCTCCGTCCACGGTGCAGGCGATCACCGGACTGGTGTCGGCCAGCATCGAATCGCTCAAGCCGGAATCGGTCGTGATCATCGACAACTTCGGCCGGCCACTCTCGAAGCCTGACACCGGCGAACACGACGCCGGCGTGCCGCTCGAGCGTCAGCAGCGCATCGAGCACGATCTGACGACCCGCGTGGTGGCCTTGCTCGAACCCATCGTCGGGCCAGGGCACGTGCGCGTGAACATCTCCGCCAGGCTCAACAGCGGCAGCCAGGAAAAGACCGAGGAGATCTACGGACCGACCCCGGTCATTCACAGCGAACAGGTGTCGACCGCCACCACCGGCAGCACCACGCCAGGTACGTCGAGCGTGGCCTCCGGCAGCGGCGGACCGGCGCGCGGCGTGGCCGGCACGCAATCAAACCTGCCGGTCAATCCGAACGATCCGCCAGTACCGCCGCAGGAGACGCTGACGATCGCCGGCGCGCAGACCAGCGGTCAGCAGTCCAGCACACGCAACTACGACGTCAACAAGACGACGACGCACAGCGTGACGCCGAACGGCGACGTCCAGAAGCTGTCGGTGGCGGTGCTGATCGACGACAGCCATGCGCCGCAAGCAACGCAGGAAGGGCAACCGGCGTCGGCGACGGTCAAGCCGCGCACCGCGGAAGACCTCCAGAAGATTCAGGCGCTGGTCTCCGCAGCGGTCGGTCTCGACGCTGAACGCGGCGATCAGATCACGGTCGAGAACATGTCGTTCGAGGAAACGCCGATCGAGGACACGCTGCCGCCACCGGGGGCCTGGCAGAAGTACGTGCC
>CADEEX010000015.1:0-8642 GCA_902826465.1 uncultured Acidobacteriota bacterium | reverse complement strand
GAAGGCCGCCACCACCGCCATGCCGGCCGTCAAGGGATCGGCTGCGCCGAAGGCGCTGGCCGCCGTGGCCGCCGGCGCGGCACCGCGCACGGTACAGGATCTCGAGGCAGAAATGGACGCGCAGCTCATGTCCGGCGATGCCATGAAGATGCCGGTGCTGACGCGCCGCATGGCCGCGATCACGGCCAAAGAGCCCGAGAACGCCGCGCGCCTGCTGCGCACGTGGTTGAACGAGGAGTAGTCCGATGTCGGTCCAGGTCAACCTCACCGGTGCGCGGAAAGCCGCCATTCTCCTGCTGACGCTCGGCGAACAGCCCTCGAGCGAGATCTTCAAACATCTCCACGAGGACGAAGTCGAGGCGATCGCCAAGGAGCTGACCGACATGGGCGTGATCGCGTCGGAGAGCACCGAGCGTGTGCTCGACGAGTTCAGCCAGATGGTGTCGTCTGGCAACGGCTCGACACATGGCAGCGTCGACTATGCCCGTCGCCTGATCGACAAGTCGAAGGGGCCGGACATATCGCGACGGATTCTCGATCGCGTGACGACGAAGAAGCGGTCGAATGCCGGATTCATCTCGCTGGAGCGCGCCGATCCCGAGCAGCTCTCGAAGTTCATCCTGGCCGAACACCCGCAGACGATCGCGCTGATTCTGGCGCATCTCAAAGCCGGCAGCGCCGCGCAACTGGTGTCGCTGCTGCCGAACTCTCTGCGCGCCGACGTGCTGACCCGGATGGCCAACCTCGACGAGATCTCGCCCGACGTGATCACGCAGATCTCGGCGCTCATCGAGCAGCGTCTGCAGACGCTCGGCGGCGGACCGACGCGTGAGCAGCACGGCGGTATTCGCGCTGTTGCCGAGCTGTTCAACCGCCTCGACCCGAATCTCAGCAAGTCAGTGCTCGAAGCGATCGAGACCGACGCGCCTGATCTGGCCGTGTCGATCCGCAACCTGATGTTCGTGTTCGAAGACCTGCGTAACATCGAGGATCAGGGGCTCCGCGAGATCATTCAGCGCGCCGACAAGAAGGTGCTGACGGTGGCGCTCAAGGGTGCCAGCGAAGACATCCGCACCCGCTTCTTCGCCAACATGTCGAAGCGCGCTGGCGACCTGCTCAGGGAGGAGATGGAAGTGCTCGGCGCGATCCGACTCCGCGAAGTCGAGAAGGCGCAGCAGGACATCGTCGCCATTTGCCGCAAGCTCGAAGAGGAAGGCGTGATCGTGACCGGCGCCGCCGCAGGCGAAGCGTATGTCGTTTAAGGCGCGCCCGTTCAAGGACGCTGGCGTCGAAAAATTCCGTTGGGAATCGATTGGGGGGCATCGCGGTGCGCCGGGTCACGCGCCGGCCCCCGTTGATCCCGCACAGGATCCGGCATTTCAGCAGCGGCTGGCCGCGCTCGAGCGCGACGCCTTCGCCAAGGGCTACGCCCAGGGCGAGCGCGCGGGACTCGAGGCCGCCGGGACACGCGCCGACGGCATGCTGCGCCGGCTGGGCCAGACGATCGAAGAGCTGGCGGCGCTCCGCGGCGAGATCGTGCGTCGGACCGAGCGGCAGACCGTGCAACTGGTGCTGGCGATTGCCGAGCGGGTGGTGCATCGGGAGCTGAGCCTCGATCGTGGGCTCCTCGTCGGCATGGCACGCGCCGCGCTCGACAAGCTCGGCGAGCATGGGTCCGCCACCATTCGTCTGCATCCTGACGACTTCGCCGCGATCAACGCCGCCGCGTTCGCCAAGGACGCGCCGGTGCGCGTTGTCGCCGACAGTGTCGTGACCCGTGGCGGCTGCCTGGTGCAGTCCGATTTCGGCTTCATGGATGTGTCGCCGGACGCACAGTTCCGCGAACTCGCCAGGACGCTGTTGTCCGACACCGAGACGCCCGCGGTGGAGGTGGAAGTGACCCATGGAATCGTCCTCAAGTAGCGCCAGCGGTCACGGCTTCACACTCGACCACTATTTCGAGACCGTCCGCACGACCGAGCTGACCCCGCTGGTCGGCAAGGTGGTGCGCGTCGTCGGTCTGCTGGTCGAGTCGCTCGGCCCGCACGCGCGCGTTGGTGAGGTGTGCGAGGTCATCGGCGCTCCGGGCGATGCGCCGCTGGCCGTCGAGGTCGTCGGCTTTCAGAATGGGCACCTGCTGTCGGTGCCGCTCGGCGATACCGCTGGTATCCGTCCGGGTGCGCGACTCGTGTCGCGCGGTGGATTCGCCTCGGTGCCGGTCGGCAACTCGCTCCTCGGCCGCGTGGTGGACGCGTTCGGACGGCCGATGGACGGCAAGGGCCCCTTGCGCGGCGCGCAGAAATCATCGCTGTATCGCAGTCCCGTCGATCCATTGTTGCGCCAGCCGATCAGCGTCCCGATTGGCACCGGTGTCCGCGTCATCGACTCGATGTTGACCGCCGGCCGCGGTCAGCGCATCGGGCTCTTCGGAGGCAGCGGTGTCGGCAAGAGCACGCTGCTCGGCATGATGGCGCGCGGCACATCGGCCGACGTCGTGGTGCTCGCGCTGGTTGGAGAACGCGGCCGTGAAGTGCGCTCATTCCTCGAGCACGACATCGGCCCGACCGGCATCGCCCGATCGGTGATTGTCTGTTCGACCTCGGACAATCCGCCGCTGGTGCGCATGCGCGCGGCCTATGCCGCCACCGCCATCGCCGAGCATTTCCGCGATCAGGGACTGAATGTCCTGTTGATGATGGACTCGGTGACGCGCTTCGCGATGGCGCAGCGTGAAGTGGGACTCGCCGCCGGCGAGCCGCCAACCGCCAAGGGCTATCCGCCGTCGGTGTTCGCGTTGCTGCCGAGCCTGCTCGAACGCGCCGGCAACAGCGATCGCGGCAGCATCACCGCGCTGTATACCGTGCTGGTGGATGGCGACGATCACAACGAGCCGATCGCCGACGCCGTCCGCTCCATCCTCGACGGCCACATTGTGCTGTCGCGCGACCTCGCGTCGCGCAATCACTATCCGGCGATTGACGTCATGCAGAGCGTCAGCCGCGTCATCAGCGATGTGACCGATCGTGAGCATCGCGCCCGTGTGGGCAAAGTGCGTGAGTGGCTGGCGACGGTGCGTGACAGCGAAGATCTGGTCAGCGTCGGCGCCTACGTGAAGGGTGCGAACCCGCGCCTCGACACCGCGCTCGAGCGTCGCGACGCCGTGCAGGCGTTCCTGTGTCAGCCCTCCGATACGACGTGTCGCTATGCCGACGCTGTTGAGGCGTTGAAGCAGGTGACCAATGGTGCGGTGGCGTGAAGCCGTTCAAGTTCAGAGGTGAGCGGATTCTCGAGTGGCGCCGTGTGCAGGCCGATGCAGCGCGCGGTGAATATCTGCGCGCCGCCGAGACGGCGCGCGAAGCGCTGAACGTCGCCGACGCCGCCACGGCGTCGGTCGAACAGGCCGCGCAGGCGGCGATGATGGCGATTCGGCAGGCCACCGAGGTGGCCACGATTGAGCGGCATCGGATTTGGATTAGCAGAGAAGAGCGGCGCGCAGACGGGTGCCGCAAGACCTATCAGGAACGTCAGGCAGCGGCGGACCAGAAAGCCGCGGCGCTGCAGCTGGCGAACCGGCACGTCAGGGTGATGGAGCGGTTGCGTGAACGTACGCTCCGGCGCTACCAGCACCTCGAACGTCAACTCGAGATGAATGCGCTCAATGAGCTCGCGACGACACAGTTTGCGAGACGGCGAGCCGAAGAGGGAGTCGAACGTGGCCATCGATCCAACGTCGAGCAGTAGCAACGAATCACCGGTCGCCGTCCTGCCCGAAGGCTCACGGTCGACCAACATCGACAAGGACGCGTTCCTCACTCTCCTGGTGACTCAGTTGAAGAACCAGGACCCCACGGACCCCCAGTCGAACGAAGAATTCATCGTGCAGCTCGCGACCTTCAGCTCGCTCGAGCAGTTGACCAAGATCAACGAAGGTGTGACAGCGATGTCGAAGTTCTTCGAACTCGGAGCAGAAAACGACACGGCGGACAATGCCGCCAATGAAGGGAAGGCGTAAATGGCAGTCGGATCGTTCTCGGCGGGGCTGGCAGGGCTGGCCGCAAATGCGCAGGCACTCAGCGTGATTGGCAACAACCTCGCGAACCTGAACACCGTCGGCTTCAAGTCCAGCACCGTCACGTTCGAAGACCTGGTCTATCAGAACGTCGGCGGTTCCACCGAGAATCCGACGCAGATCGGTCTCGGCGTTGGCATCGCGCAGATCACCCCGGTGTTCGTGCAGGGCACCATTGAATCCAGCCGCGTCCCGACCAACGTCGCGATCCAGGGGAACGGCTTCTTCATGCTGTCCGGCTCGCAGGGCTCGTCCTACACCCGCGCTGGCAACTTCGCCTTCGACAAGAACGGCGATCTGGTGACGCCGGACGGCCAGAAGGTCCTCGGCTACACCACGGTCGATCCGATCACGAAGGAGATTGTCGCGACCGGCGAACCGACGTCGATCAACGTGCCGCCAGGCCTGCTCCGCCCCCCAGTCGCGACCTCGCAGTTCGCGATGATCACCAACCTGAATGCCGCGTCTGTGAACGGTTCCACGTTCACCACGTCGATTCAGCTCTACGACTCGCTCGGCGCGTCACACGTCGCGACGATGACCTATTCGAAGACGGCAGCAGGGACCTGGAGCTACGACCTCACCGCCGACGGCGGCGAAGTCACCGGCGGCACCGCGGGTACGCCGTTCTCGCTGGCCGCTGGCTCGCTTGGCTTCGACTCGTCGGGCGTCCTGACCAGTGTCGATGGCGCGGCTCCGGCCGATGTGGCCATCACGACGCCGGCGTGGGCGAACGGCGCCGCCGCGAACACCATGTCGTGGCGAGTACTCGATACCAACGCCAACCCCGTGCTGACCGGGTTCTCTGCACCATCGGCAACCTCGACCATCACGCAGAACGGCGCGACGGCCGGCACTGTCGCCAATGTCATCGTCAACCCCGACGGCACGATTGTCGCGCAGGGCTACGGGCAGGCGGTCATCATCGCCCAGCTGGCACTTGCCAACTTCAACAACCCGGCGGGGCTCGTGAAGCTCGGCTCGAATCGCTTCGGTGACTATCCGGCGGCGGGCATCCGCAGTGTCGGTGTCGGCGGATCGGGCGGACGCGGCACGCTGGTCGGCAGCGCGCTCGAACAGTCGAACGTCGACATGGCGCGCGAGTTCACCAACATGATCATCGCGCAGCGCGGTTATCAGGCGAGCTCGAGAATCATCACGGTGTCCGACGAGCTCCTCCAGGAGACGCTCAACCTCAAACGGTAATCCGGAGAGGTTGATATCGAGTGGCTCTTGATGCTCTAACGGTTGGCGCGCCTGGCCAGGATTCGTCCTGGTCTGGCGCACTGCCGTCTTCCGATGCTGGCGCGAACGCCGACGTGCTGGCGTTCCTGCAGGCGATGGTCGGCGCTGCGGAGTCGGCCGATGCCGGCCCCCAGGCGACTAGCACACCGTCGCCGGACGGAATGGGCGCGGCCGTCGTGACCACAGGAGCCGCACCTGAATGCACGACCGTGCCGGCGTGGGATGCCGTGCTGGCGCAGGCGCGTCTCCATTCCGAGAAGCTGTCACAGCTGATGCGCGAGATGCGTGCGCTGTCTGCGGAGACTGACCCCGGCCTCGACGGCGGGAGCGACGATCTTCTTCCGCCGGTTCCCGGTATTGGGACCCTTGCGATCCATCCGGTCGTGGCTCAGGGCGAAGGGGACATCGCGTCGCCGACTCTGGCCCCGGTCGAAGTGGACGAAGACGACCATCTCGACGAGGATGCCGCCGCAGCCGCGGCGTTCCTGATCGCGGTCGCGACGACGACGCCGATGGTTGCCGCCCCAGACGTCGACGATCCCGTCGACCTGCCGAGCGTGACCAACGCCGATGGCGCCGGGCAGACCGCGGATGCCCCGCCGCTCCGCACCGGGGCGATCGTCTCGGCAAGCGACGAACTGGCGGCGGCGGCCGCACTGCAAGTTGCCGGCGCGACTATTCCAGCTCTGCCTCCAGATGCGACGCACGCCGAGTCCGTCCCGAATTCCGAGGTGACGCCTGCGGCCATGCGGTTCGCTCCGCTGACCGAGACGCCGTCGGCGGACGACACCGACGTGTCGGCAGTCGCCTCCGCCGTCGCCCCGGCGGCCGCGGACCTGGTCTCCGTTGATCAACTGACGCCGCCGTCCACCGCTGACATATCGGCGAACGCGTTGTCGGCCGTCGCGTCCCAGGCGAACGACGATGTCGATATCGCCGCCGTGATCGACGCGGCCGTCGCGACCGCGGCCGCGGCACCGTCGGAGAAGTCCATCGACTCGCGGCGCCCCGTGGCAGACGAGCCGACTGCCGCACCGCCCGCGAACGACCAACCACGCCAGCCCACGCCTGCGCAGGCGGTGTCGCCGCGTGCACAGGCATTCATGCGCGCGCTACAGCAGGTCAGTGCCCAGATCGTCACCAGGAGCGACGTCGCGGCGGGGGCGGCCGGGACCGACACACCGTCGTTGCCCAAGGTTGCAGCGGCCATCGCCGAGCAGATGGCCGTGGAGAGTGCGGCGGCCGACCACAGCCAGTCCGTGTCCACCGCACCTGCGACCGACGTCGTGCCGCGGCGCACGTCCACGCCAGACGCGGACCTGTTCGCACTGCGGGCGCAGATGACGACGGCGGTGGCGGTGCAGCGCCTGATGGACGACACCCGCTCATCGACGACCAGCGGGGGCCAGCATCATCAGCGCGATCCGCAGACGCTGCTCTACAGAGAAAGCCGGCACGTCACGCTCTCCCCGGGACCGCTCACTTCTGCCACCGTGCTGTTCGCCTCGGGTCAGGCGGCGGTCTCGGAAGTGGCAGACGTCGAGCCGCCCGCGTCGTCCGGGCCGAGCCTGCCGAATGAGGCCGCGGTGGCCGCAAGCCTGGTCCGATCCATGCAGTGGCAATACCGCAACGGTGTGGGCACTGCGGTGGTGCATCTCGATCCTGGCTATCTGGGCGAGGTCAAGATAGCGCTGCAGGTGCAGGGCGGATCGGTATCAGCGACGCTGCACGCCGCCAGCGCCGAGGTTCGGGCCTGGATGCAGGCCAACGAAAGCACCCTTCGCCAGAGTCTCGCCAGCCAGGGGCTGTCGCTCGAGACGCTGGTGGTGGCCGAAGAAGAGACGCCCTCCCGTCACTCCGCGCCTGACGGGCGACGGCAGGACGACGAGGCGCAGGAGCGCCCGCGGCCGCGACGCACGCGGCGGTCCACTGAGGGGCTGACATTCGAAGTTGTGGTCTAGCCAGGAGAGAGTCACAAGAAACACGCCATGTCTACCATCAACAACACCACCGATACCACGGCGCTCGCGAGTCTCGCGTCGCAGCTGTTTCAGAACGTCGATGCGGACAAGAACGGCCAGTTGAGTGGCCGTGAGTTCCAGTCGTTCCTGGAGTCGCTGCTCAACAAGATCGGTTCCGGCGACGGCGGCTCCGGCGTGAACAGCCTCTCCACTCTGGCGTCGGCGAACGAGAACCGGACCTATCAGGGCATGCTGGGTTTCGACTACGTCAAGTTGAACACACCGTCGCACACGACGGCCAAGTACGTCTTTGGGCGCGCGACCCAGGACCTCGAGTTTCCGTGGGATCGGCCCTCCCGATCCGAGGGTCTGCAACGGATTGCCGATTACGCCAAGGAGCGCGGCTATCCCGATGCCAAGGTGATTGGTGACGACAAGATCGATTTTGGCGATGGCTTCGGTGACATCGACGTCCTGACCGGCGACGGTCAGTGGTGGTGGGGTCCGAAGTAGCGCCGTTAAAGTTCCGGCGCACGGCGCCGACTACCCCGGGGATTGGGACAGCGCTGAAAGTGGAGAGAGTCACGTCATGAAGCACTGGTCGATTAGCAAGAAGTTGATGGTGGGCTTTGGCAGCCTCGTGTTCATGGCCATGGTGGTCGGCACCGTGGCGTGGTGGGCATCGGGCGCGCTGTCGTCTCGCATTGATCAGCTCGCCTCGGTCTCGGGTCGGGCGCTGCAGCAGGCGGCTGACGTCCGCTTTCTCGTGGCCGACATGAAGGCGCGTGAGCGTCTGGTCGTGATTGCCACGGCGAAGCAGGACAAGGCCGTGATGACGGCCGAGGCCGTCAGTATCAAGGAAGACTACGCCAGGCTGCGCTCGACGATCGACGAGCTCCAGAAGACGGGCACCTTCGACCCTCGCGTCGTCGACGGCGCCCGCGGCATCGGCGACGCCATGAAGGCCTGGTCCGATCAGTGGGCCAAGACCGAGCAGTTCGCGTTGGCGATGCAGGCCCTCGAAGCGGCCGAGTCGACCGACGCGGCCCGCAAGTTCAGCGAAGACGCCGCCGAGATGGCCCGTGGCATCGAAGAGAGCGTCTCGGAGCGATTCGGCAAGGATCGCGAGCAGGCCGCGTCGATCTACTCGATCGTGCGCGTGGCCATCGGCGTATCGCTGGCCATCTGTTTTGCCCTGGCGGCAGCGGTCGGCTATTCGATCCGTTCGATCAGCGCCACGCTTCTGCAGGCGACCATTCAGTTGCGGGAAGGCTCCGAGCACGTGCTCAACGCCGCCACGCAGGTGGCTGGCTCGGCACAGACGCTGTCGCGCGGCGTGCTGCAGGAAGCGGCGTCGCTCGAAGAGA
>CADEEX010000014.1:20182-25436 GCA_902826465.1 uncultured Acidobacteriota bacterium | reverse complement strand
AGGACCATCCTGCTCGATCCCTTCCTCAGCGACGCCGGCGCCCTGCCGGCGTTCAACAACACGCCGAATCCGCGGCCGAATCCGCTGGTGCCGCTTCCCATTCCTGCCGCGCAGATCCTGAGCGGAGTCGATGCCACGCTGCTCACGCACGTGCACGTCGATCATTGGGACACGGTGGCGCGGGAGCGGCTGCCGAAAAGCGCGACGATGTTCGTGCAGCCGGCGAACCTGGCTCGCGTGTCCGCAGACGGATTCACAGGCGCCCGAGCGATCGACCAGTTGTTGTCGTGGGAGGGCATCTCGATCGCGCGCACCGGCGCCCGGCACGGGAGCGGAGACGTCGGCCAGCGCATGGGCGCGGTCTCCGGCTACGTGCTGAAACAGCAGGGATCACCGACCGTCTATATCGCAGGAGACACCATCTGGTGTCCCGAAGTCGCCGATGCCATCCGCGACCATGCACCGAACGTCATCGTCGTGAACGCCGGCGAGGCGCGGTTTCTGGATGGCGGTCCGATCATCATGGGTACCGACGACGTGGTGAAGGTGTGCGAGGCGGCTCCGCAGGCCACGGTGATCGCCGTCCACATGGAGGCCGTGAACCACTGCGTGCTCACGAGGGCCGGCCTGCGAGCCGGTTTGAACCGCGCGGGCGTTGCATCGACGGTCCTGATTCCGCGCGACGGCGAGGAACTCCGACTCGGCTAGTCTCCCGGAGTGGTGATTGAGTCAGCGGAAAGAGCGGAAGCGGCCGAGGAACATCTTGAGCAGGCGGAGGCGCGTGACTGAGAACGTCCCGCGCGACGTATCCCGAGCGTACGCGAGGGATATGAGCCGGGACGGAATCGAACCGTCAACCCGCAGATTAAGAGTCTGCTGCTCTGCCAATTGAGCTACCGGCCCACGTGAACCGTGGAGGAAGGCGACGCCGGCGAACTTCCCGCCGACACAAAATCCGAGTCTACCATAGCCACCCGCTCGGAGCCGAGTGCGAACTGGAATCGCGACGAGGCCGGCGCCTCCGCATCAACACCGCGACATCATGAGATCGCGACATCACCACATCCCGACATCACCACATCTCAACATCACCACATGCAGTTGTCTGAGTGGTTGGTGCGCTCGGAGGGACTCGAACCCCCGGCCTACAGGTTCGAAGCCTGCCGCTCTATCCAGCTGAGCTACGAGCGCATGATGTGGGCACGGACGAAGTGCGCGGCGTTGTCAGCCCGCGAACGTCGCAAATTCTAGCACGCGACAATCGGCCACACACTACTTGCGTCGGCGACGCGTCCGTTCGTCACCTCCGCCGTGCGCCGCAATGGCCCGCGTGATCGCCTCGAGGTTCGCCCCCTTCGACTCCCGCAGCGGCTTCCACAAGTCGCCCGCGGTGCGCAGTCGTTCGGGCACGCTCTCGATGGTGAAGTCCTCCCGGCGGACACCGCGCTCGATTTCCTTCCACGAGAGCGGAGTGGAGACGCCCGCATAGTGGCTGGCCCGGGCGCTGTAGGCGCTGGCCAGCGTCTTCCCCTGAATGTTCTGCAGGTAGTCGACATAGACGCGCGCGCCGCGCGACTTCACACTCCGCTCGACCGTCGCGTGCCTGGGATGCCGCTCGGCGACGAGCGTCGCGACGATCTGCGCCAGCAGCAGGCCGGCGTCGTAGGGCGTGCCCGCGGGCAGCGGAATGTAGACGTGCATGCCGTCAGCCCCCGATGTTTTCACGCAGTGCGGTACCTTGAGCTTGGCGAGTTCGTCGCGAATCCACAATGCGACGCTGATGACCCGCTCGAAGCCGACCCCCTCGGGTGGGTCGAGATCGAGCGCCACGAAATCGACCTCGTCTATCGAGTGGACGCGCGAGAACCACGGGTCCTGCGAAATGGACGCGAGCTGCGTCGTGTAGAGCAGGGTGAGCAGTGAGCCGCCGATGATCTGCTCGCGTCCGTCCGACGCGCCGACCGACTCGAACCGCACCCCCTTCGGGGCGTCATCGACCCGATGCTGGTAGAACGGCTTCTCGGCAATGCCATTCGGAAAGCGCTTCATCACCAGCGGTCGATCGGCAATCACCGGCAAAACATAGGGCGAAACGCGCGCGTAGTAGCGCAGCAGGTCGCCTTTGGTGAACTTCTGCGTCGGCCAGAACACCTTGTGCAGGTTGGTCACCTTCAGCTGGCCATCTGGCAGTTCAAGGATGCCGTCTTTCCGCTGCTTCTCGAGCGAGGTGAGCTGATCAACGATCGAGGTGACGTTGGCGTCAGTGCCACCAGTGGCAGGCATCACCGCAGACCGTCCAGTGATTCGCGGCATGGGCTTCGGTTCCTCTCGACGAACGGCCGACGCCTTCTTGTCGTCGCGCAGGCCGAGATACACCGGATGGCGGAGAATGCCGTCGCTGGTCCACTCCGAGAAGCGCACCTGCACCACCAGCGTTGGCGTGACCCAATGCGCGCGCTCATTCGTCGCTGGCGTTTCGCTGAATGGCGAGTGCGACGTTTCGAGCGACGTCAGCAGCGCCATCACCTTCGCCAGTTCTCGCTGATCGAACCCGGTACCGACGTGTCCGGCATAGACGAGCGGCGCCGACGCCCGTGCCGCGCCTGTCGATTCGCCGTGGACTCCGATCAGCAGCGCACCGAAATAGCTGCGGCTCTGGCGCGGCTCGGTCCAGCCGCCCACGATGAACTCCTGCTCGTGGACGATCTTGAGCTTGCACCAGTCGGGCGATCGCTTGCCCGAGCGGTAGACCGAGGTGGCGCGTTTTGCGATCAGCCCCTCCCACCCTTCAGCAAGGGCCCGAGCCTGAAGGGCCCGCCCGTCGCCGACGGCCTGTTCGCTCAGCCTCAAGGTGTCTGTGGTCTTGTTCGCCAGCAGCGCCTCGAGTGTCTTCCTGCGTTCGAGCAGCGGCTGCGACCGCAGATCGTGGTCGCCGACACGAAGCACGTCGAACGCAATGAACGCGACCGGCACGGGAGGGGGAAGGACACGGTGATGTGGTGATGTGGGGATGGTGTGATGTTGGGATGTGCTGGCGCGCTGGCGGCGTCCCTTGACCATGCCGAGCACGTGGATGCGTCCCTGCAACTGCTGAAACCCCGTGGGACGTCCATTCGCATCGAGCGCGACGATTTCGCCGTCGAACACGACGGCCGTCTTACGGCGCCTGGCCCACGACGCCAGTGCGTCGGCCACCTCTGGAAATTGCGTGGTTTTCTCGTTGCCGAGGCGCGACCAGAGCCGCACGCCGTTCCCACCGGCCGGCACCTCCGCGATGGCGCGAATGCCGTCGTACTTCGGCTCGTAGACGAACGACGTCTGGTTCAGCGGCACGTCGGCCAGCGTCGCGAGCATCGGCTCTAGCACGAGGCTATTTTAGAGGCTGGACCCGAACCGAGGAACCATGGAACCGAGGAACCGTGGAACCATGGAACCGAGGAACCATGGAACCGAGGAACCATGGAACCTGAACTACACTACGCCCATGCTGCACATCATCGTCCTGCTCGCGGGTCTGGCTCAGGCCGCCGCCGAACCACCGGCCACCACGGCACCCGTTGTGACCGCCGCGGAGTCTGCCGAAACGCTCAAGGCGTCGATCGCGAAGAACACGGTCGACACGTTGATGAAGGCGACGCCGATCGAAGGCGGACAGGCGTCGGTCGCGATGCTCTATCGCACCAAGGCCGAGACCAACGCGCTGATTCACGATCACGCCACCGAGATCTACTACATCCTCGAAGGCTCGGTGACGCTCATCACCGGCGGCTCGCTGAAGGACGCGCGCGAGTCAGACCTGACGCGCCTCGGCGCCGGCATGAGTCACTCGGGCGTGCACGTCGGTGGCACGTCGCGGAAGATCCAGGCGCACGACATCGTGATTGTGCCAGGCGGCATGGCGCACCGCTTCAGCGAACTCGACGGACCGATCAAGTACCTGGTCTATCGGTTCGATCCATCGGCGAAGAAGTAAGAGGGCCGAGGTCGGAGGTTCGGGCTACGTCGAGTACCGGTCGTTGAACCAGGGTTCGGCCGAGTTCGAGTAGCCGCGCTTCTCCCAGAAGCCCTTCTTGTCGTCGGCGAGGAATTCGATCTTTCGAATCCACTTCGTCCCCTTCCACGCGTACAGCTTCGGCGTGATCATCCGGCACGGGCCGCCGTGCTCTGCGGGCAGCGGCTGTCCTTCCCACGTGTGCACGAGCAGCACGTCGTCTTCAACGGCGCGCGCCAGCGGCACGTTGGTGGTGTACGGCACGCGGCTGCCGGGCATGAAGTCGTAGCCGGTGCAGAGCACGAACTGCGCCTGCTCACGCGGTACCGCGAGTTCGGCAATCGTCTTGAACCGAACGCCCCGCCACCGATTGTCGTAGCGGCTCCACGTCGTCACGCAGTGGAAATCGCTGACATCGTCGGCCTGCGGCAGGGCGAGAAACTGTTCCCAGGTGAGGGTGAATGGGTTGTCGACGAGGCCGCCCACTTCAAGCGTCCACGTGGACAGGTCGATCGTGGGTTGCTCGCCGAGGTCGAGGACCGGCCAGTTCTTCACCTCGTGCTGGCCGACCGGCAACTTCGGCATACCGTGCCGGTTGGCGTCGCCGTGTCCCTCCGGTGGCTGACCGCGGAAGCGCACGTTGACATCGCCCTTGTCGAGTGCAATCTGTCGTTCGATGTACTTCAGGCGCCGTGCAACGAGGTCGTCAGACATGACGATCCAGCATACTCCGCAAGAGTCCGGCTGAAGCCGGACACTACACAATCCGCTGCGGACCTGTGGACCCGTGGACCCGAACTAGTCCCGGCCGGTGAACAGGCGCTCGGCCGTGACGATGCTCGCGGCCGTGACGCTCCAGGTCCCCGATTCGCTGACCGACGCCGACACCAGCGCACGTCGCCGCGACTTGTCTTCGTACATGCGGCGGTCGGCATCCGCGAGCAGCGACTCGTACGTGGTTCCATCGTCCGGGAACACCGCCGTGCCGGCGCTGGCACTGAGCCGGATGCGTTGGCCACCCGCCACGCCGATCTCGATCTCGCCGATGCGCTGCTGCAGTTCGAGCCGCTTGAGTTCGGCGTTGTCGCGCGGGCAGTCGGCAATGACGACGATGAACTCGTCGCCGGCGAAGCGGACGCAGAGATCGTATTGACGCAGCGCATTCTTCAGCGCGTCGGCCACTTCGCGCAGCGCCTGGTCGCCGACGTTGTGGCCGTAGCTGTCGTTGATGCGCTTGAACTCGTCGATGTCGAGCACGATCAG
>CADEEX010000014.1:2998-20082 GCA_902826465.1 uncultured Acidobacteriota bacterium | reverse complement strand
CCGCTGGCGTAGCGGCAGCGCATGAGGCCGCTGTCGGCCTGTTGCAGGAACAGCGCGCAACCCGACCACGGAATCACCTTCGACAGCTTCGACGAGATCAGCTCCATCGTGTCGGAGACGCCCAGGCTGGTCCCCATGGCCTGCGCGATCTCGTACAGCGCGTAGATTTCCCGGTGCGCCAGACCGATGTTCTCGAACGCCATGGCGCGGCTCTCTTCTGGCGCGGCCGGCGCTGCGGGTTCCGAGGCCAGTGCAGCCACCGCCGCCGACGGCTTGAGCGCCTCGACCTTCAACAGCAACTGCGGCAGCAGCTTGATGAAGGTCTCGACCAGTGTCCGATCGAGCGCGCGCCCCGACTCGTGCTTGAGCAGGTTGATCGCGCTCTCGTGGCTGAGCGCGTTGTGGTACGGACGCTCCGACGTCACCGCGTCGTAGTAGTCGACGACAGTGAGGATGCGGGCACCGATCGGAATCGCTTCTCCGGCCAGTCCCTGCGGATAACCCTTGCCGTCCCATCGTTCGTGGTGGCTCATGATGAGCGGTGCCACCGGATATGGGAACGGCACGCCGGCGATGATCTCGGCGCCCACCTTCGGATGAATCCTGACCTTCTGGAATTCTTCGGGCGTGAGCGGACCTGGCTTCGACAGGATGTGTTCGGGGACCGCGAGTTTGCCGATGTCGTGCAGCAGGGCCGCGGTGCGGACGCCTTGAATGTCCGGCTTCGACAGGCCGATCGCTTCTGCCAGTCCGGTGGCGTAGATCTGCACTCGCAGGATGTGCGAGTTCGTCATCTGGTCTTTGGCGTCGATGGCGCCGGCCAGCGCTTCGATCGTCGCCAGATGCAGATCGGCACTGTCCTGCACATGCCGCTGCACTTCCAGGCGGCTCATGTAGACCTTGTAGGTGTGGTACGTCAGATAGATTGGCGCAAAGGCGAGCGGCGCCACCCACAGACCCACGTTGTGCACGGCCCAAGCAGCCACGGCGGCCGTGCCTGCGCCAACGAAGTAGCTCGGTGCGCTCCACAGGAAGTTGGTGTGCCACGTCGAGCGCACCGACTGCCCGGACGCGAGTGCAATGGCCGTCGCCACCAGGGCCGTGTTCACCAGGAAATAGGTGAACGCGGCGCCAACGAGCGGACGGGCCACGGCGGTAATCGGGTCGGCGTCGGGCGCGCGCAACAGCGAGAAGGCGAGGCCCGCCGCTTCGACGGTGACGATCAGCGACGCCATGCTGAAGAGCGTCCGGTAGGCGGGCGTTTCGGTGTCCTTGTTGTTCCAGTGGCACTGGCTGAACGCGCTGGCGGCGGCCACCAGCATCGTTTCGTGTGGGCCAATCAGGAGCAGGGAGGCAAAGTCGAGCGCGTACGACACCGACAGCGTCGACACGTTCGTCGTCATCGGCAGCGTCACCTTGAGTGTGGCGCTGGCACACGACAGCACGAACAGCGAGAGGAACAGCAGCGGCTGCGCGAACGTCGCGTACGGCAGGCAAAGCACGAGCAACGCGGCAGAAGCCACGATCGTGCACCCGACGAACACGCGAGCGGGGAGCGGAAGCTGTTTCACGTCGTTTCACGCGTGGACAGACTCGACACCCCTGGCGAAGCCGGCACGCTTCGCTGGGCGGGAGCAGGCCCAACAAGGTACGGCTCAGCAATTACAGAGCCATAGAGGAAACGACGGCTAAGTCGAAGAACCGCTGGCGCTTACGAAATGGGTAGTGGATCGGGTGGGGTTGCAAAACGGAACCTGCGATCACAGCTTCGTGATCGCAGATCCCCTGAGTGTGGTGCGGAACAGCGCAGCCGATTACGGTTTCTGACCTGTGGCGAACGGCCCCACCTCGGGCTTCCCCTGGGTGTTGGCCAGGGCCCCGAGCTCCGCGGTGACACCGCGCTGGATGGCCGCCGTTTCACTGCCGTTCTGGAAACAGGTGAAGTCGGGACGATCGCGCCAGGCGAACGGTCCGCACAGCTTGATGCCGGCCTTGATCGTGGCGTCGTGCACGATGTTGATGGCGCGTTCGTAGTCGGGCGTCCCCTGCCGGAAGCCCGAGAAGTTGCCGAGGTCGCCGCTGGCGGCAAACAGCGCCGAGACGCCGGGGACCCTGGCGATCTGGTCGGCGTTCTTCAGGCCTTCGAGCGTTTCGATCATGAGGATCAGCACGATGTTGTCGTTGATGGTGTTGCGGTAGCCGCCGGGCACGCCGCCCCACATCTCGCCGCCGAACGCCTGGCCGCCGCCGTTGCTGCGGCGTCCGAGTGGCGGAAAGTACGCCCAGTCGCGCGCCGCGATCGCTTCTTCCACAGTGTCGATGGTCGGGATGACAAGGACCAGTGCGCCGGCGTCGAGCGCGTGCTGAATTTCGCGCTCGTCGGTGTAGGCGACGCGCACGCCCGGCACCGCCTTGGCGCGCGGACAGGTGGCCCACATGCGTCCGACCTCGCCCCAGTCGCGCGTGTCGTGCTGCATTTCGGTCCAGATGAAGTCGTAGCCGGCGTTCGCCATGGCGCAGTAGGTCGCGGGATCGGTGGAGCTGAACACGGTGCCGCCGGTGACCTTGCCGCCGGACTGCAGCTTCAGCTTCACGGGGTTCCACACCTTGCCGTTGGGCGGGGCGTTGAACGCCGGTCCATATTTCCAGCTGGCCGGATCGAACGGTCCTTGATTCACGCTGCCGGGAGGTGCGGTTTGCCTCGCGCCGCTGTCTTTGCCGGCCGGCGCCGCGAGCGGAAACTGTGTGGCGCCCGGATTCGCGTTGTTGGCGTACGGGTCAGCAACGGGGGGCGGGGCGGAGGCAGGAGCGGGCACTGGTCGGGTCGCGGGCGCCGGGTTCTGGGCGTGGAGCAGGACGGTGCCGGCGAGGGTGGCGACGACGGTTGCGCACATCAAGTACTTCATGGCGCCACACTATAGGGCAATCAGGTGCACGGGTGCACGGGTGCACAGGTGCACGGGTCCACCACAGGCAGACGTCTAGCGGGCGGGTGGTCTGCTCACTTCCGACACCTCACACTGATTCGCAATGCAGAAGGCGCGTAGTTCGCGGGTCACCTGTTCGCGGGCGGCGCGTTCGTCGTCTGCGGTGCGGCGGGCGCCGATGGCACCGGCGGCGCGTTGGGCCACCGGCAGGAGATTGAACTTGAACAGCGGCTGGCCCAGCCAGGGGTTGCCCATCTGCCGGCGCAGTTCGAACGCGTACATCCCGCCTGGCGGGATCGGCCCGGCACTGTAGTCTCTGGGATCTGGTGGGAGCCGCAGATCGGGGCGCTTCTCATCGATGTCGACGCGGAAGGTGGCCTGAGGGCGCATCGTCGGCAGGATCAGTGCCCTGGCCGCGAGTCCTCGACGAATGCGCGACAGGTTGATGTCGGATATCGACGCGGTGTTTTGTGCGCCCACCGTGTGGGCGCTCGCGACGAGGAGCAGAGCTGTCACGAGCTTCATGGAGGGTTGGACGCGCGGGTTCATGGTTCGGCCTCGCTACATCATGACATCGACGTCTTGGAGGTCGCGACATTGCGACATCTCTACATCACCAAATGTCCTGTCCCTGATGGTGGGGCGGATGACGGGAATTGAACCCGCAGCCTCCGGTGCCACAGACCGGCGCTCTAACCATTGAGCTACATCCGCCATCCGGTGCGAGGTGCGGCGCGACGCCGACGTCCGGGGGCTGGGTACTGGTCCCGCAGCAGATGCTGGGCGGGATGCGCACCGTGCGCGCCGTCGAAGCCACGCAATCCGAACAGTTTAGCGTAGGGGAGGGGGGGCGGTCTACTGAACGCTGTCGTCGACCAGATTGCCGTCGATCAGACGTGCGCGCATGAAGTGGATGTGGTCGGCCGCCTGCCCCTTGGCCTCGTACATCAGTTCGTCGGCCCGACGGATCAGGGCATCGGCAATCTGCCGGGCCATGATGCGGCGTTCGCTGACGGCTCCGAGCTTGAGACACACCACGCCGACATCGACGCCGACCGGTTTCGCTGCGAGCCGTGGATCTTCGATCGACCAGTCGTAACGGGCGACCGCCTCGCGAAAACGCTCGCCGATCGCGTAGGCCATCTGGTCTTCGGCGAGGTCGGGGATGAGGAAGCAGAATTCGTCGCCACCGAAACGGGCGTGCAGTTCACGCACCTGCCGCTGCGGCCGTTCCTGGGCGAGCAGGTCTTCGGAGCGTACCTGTTCGCGGAGCAGTTGCGCGACGCGCAGGATGATGCGGTCGCCGACGGCATGTCCGAGCTGGTCGTTGTACCACTTGAACTGCGTGATATCGACGAGGCCCACCGCGCACCAGCGGCCGCGCTGTTCAAGCGCGAGGAACGACTCCAGCTGGTCCGTAAACCGCGCGAAATTCATCAGCTTGGTTTTTGGATCGCGGTACGACTTGTCGGTGAGATCGGCGACGAGTTGCTCGAAATAGGTAGAGATGCTGCTGGTGGTGGCGTCTTTCGCCTGCAGTTCGGTGGTGACGCGCGCCATCTTCTCGGCGAAGCCGGCGCTCAGTGCCTGAATCGCCTCATGCTTCGACTCCTGCCACAGCCGCTCGTGGCGCGTGAACACCGCGTCGAATGCCTCGAGCAGCGTCGATTCCTCACCGGATGCGAGACGCAGGTTCTGGTGAATCCAATTCTGTAATTCACTGCGAGTCTGCGGAAGGTTTGGCGTCTTCGCGACGCGCTGAGTGCGCATGGTTGAGTCGCTCGCAGCGATGCAGATTTCACGCCGTTCACTGGCTTGTCGTTTTCCTTGGGTTTTCCGCTGCCGTGCTTCAGAACTCATCTATCTGTGTAGTAACGCCTGCGTCAGGAATTACACACAGATGTATTTGTGTACGCACACAGAAACTGTGAAGGGAGCGGCCCTCGCAGAGACCGCACAACTCGTCGGCCTGACGCCTATCAGAAATCAGATACCGTGGGTGTCGAAATAGCGAGCAACCGCGTTCACCAGCGACGGCATGTTCGAGGACGAGGGGATCACGTCGGGTCGCACGCCCACGCGCTCGAGCGCCCGCGCACACACCGGGCCGACGGCTCCGATTACGACGTGACGATTGAGGCTGAGCGCGAGCCCTTCGGTCTGGCTCATCTCGCGCGCGACCTCGAAGAGATGCCGGCACTGGTTCCGGTTCGTGAAGAGCATGGCGTCGATCCGGTGCGCCAACACGTCGCGCACGATGCGCGTCATCGGGCCGCGATCGTCGGGGAGCATCCGTTCGTAGGGGAACACTTCCACCAGCCGCGCGCGTCTCGATCGCAACGCTTCGGCAACCTCGGTGTTGCGTTCCCCGGAATGCACCAGCACCACGCCGCGATCGGCCACGTCGATGCACGACAGGGCATTCATCAGCTCGCCAGTCGTGTGCGGCGTTGCGGTGGTGAGCTTGGCCTTCAACCCGTACTGCTTCAGCGCGGCCAGCGGCTTGCCGCCGCGACAGGCGATTGTCAGCTGCCGTAGCGCGTTGATCGCTTCCTGCAGCCGTCCTCGCCGCGTCGCTTCGTCGAGCAGCGTGATCAGGCCGACGCCGCTCAGCAGAATCGCCAGTGAGAATCGACTGGCAGCCAACCCCTCCATGAAGGCATGGAAGCCGTCGTGGCTCACGACCTCGTCCATCGACGGCGCGGACACGGCCACCCCGCCCATGCGCTCCACCAGTGCCGCGAACTCATCGCCCTGGCGCCTCGCCAGCAGCGCAATTCGTCGTCCGTTCAACGTTTCCATGTCGGCGACAAGAGTAGCAAGCCACGTACCCTGGCACCGCCCAATCGCCACGCCTGATCTCAGGAAAACGCCAGCATTTGCGGGGAGTCACCCGAATTGACGCCAGACACTTTTGTCGATACGCATCCGGGTGGCGACGTGAATGTAGATAGACGTTTCGATGGAGCCTGCGTCCATCTCCGGCCAGTTTCAGCGTCGGCGACCGCCCAGCGTTGTCGAATTCGTCGCGGCTTCATTGGCGCCCTGTTCGGCCTCGAGCCATAAAATCAAATTACACAAGAGTTTACGGACGCGATCTTGCGCCAGCTACCCAGCCGGACAGCGCGGTCGGCGCATCCACGCGCGATCGACACTCCTGTCGCTCGTCAAAGGTCGCGCCACCTTGCAGGTTTTGCGGTTTTGTTCAGTAGACCTGCAGCTTCGTCGCTCCAGGCGTCGATCCGACGCGCGTGTGGGTATTGGGGAATGCACCTTGCTCTGCGGCAGACCAGGGAGTGTTTCGATGCGTGACGTGCGTGGTGTGTGTCTTGTGCGATGGATGGTGATGATGAGCGCGCTGCTCGCCGGCGCCAGCACTGCGCGCGCGCAGCAGGTCGCCAATGCTTCGGCGACATCGAGCGCGGCAGCGACGAACGCCAATGCGGCCGCTGGCGCGTCGTCGCCGACGCCGACGTCCGCGCAACTCCCGCCGGCTCGCGTCGCCCGGCCACCATTTCCGAATCGTCTGAATGAGTCGTTACCGTCGTGGCTGCGCGTACGCGGCGAGTTTCGTGAACGGATCGAAGGATTTCAAGGTGCCGGCTTCGTTGGTGGACGCGATGATGCCTACGCGCTGAGCCGCTTCCGGTTCAACGCCACGGTGGCGCCCAGCCCGATGTTCAACGTCCAGGTGCAGGCGCAGGATGCCCGCGTCGCCGACAAGCAGATCGGTGCGACGGGAGCGCCCTTTAGCGGAGCGTTCGATCTGCGACAGGCCTTCGCCGAGGTCGGCACACCGAAGACACGCGTCGCCGCGCGCTTTGGCCGTCAGGAGCTCGCCTACGGCGAGCAACGCCTCGTCGGTCACGTGAGCTGGCTGAATACCGCCCGTACCTTCGACGCGGCCCGCGTCACCATGCGCGGCAAGGCCGCAGTCGTCGACGTGTTCTCAGGCTCGGTCGTGCGCATCCTGCCGAGCGAGTTCGACAAGAGCCTCAACGGCAACACGTTCTCAGGCGCATACGTCACCACCGGCGCGCTCATCCCCAATAGCAGCGTCGAGCCGTATCTGTTCTACCGGACCGACCGCAATGTGCGGAACGAAGCCGGACTCCTCGCCAGCATGCGGCAGGCCACGATCGGCGTGCGCTGGGCCGGCACGCTGCCGAAGCGTCTCGACTACAGCCACGACGTCGCGGTGCAGCAAGGATCCGTCGGCTCCGATTCGATCGGTGCCTGGGCCGGGCACTTCCAGTTGCGCGAATCGTTCCCCGGTCCCAAGGCCGTGAAGATCACCGGCGAGTTCAATCTCGCCAGCGGCGACAGAAGTGCCACCGACGGATCGCGCGGTACGTTCGATCAGCTCTATCCGACGCCGCACGACAAATACGGTCTGACCGACCAGGTCGGCTGGAAGAACATCAAGCACCTCCGCGCTGGCCTCGATCTCACTCCGGGCAAGAGGTTCGCGGTCAACGCCAACTACCACACCTGGTGGTTGATGGAGACCAACGACGCGCTCTACAACTCGCCGGGCGCGTCAATTGCCCGCGTCGCCGGCGGCGCCGCCTCCTCATTTGTTGGGCAGGAAGTCGACCTCCAGATCTCGCGTCCGCTGACCCCGCAGTTTCAATTGATGGGCGGCATTGCACACATTCTTCCTGGCGCGTTCCTCAAGCAGGCCACGCCCGGCGCGTCCTACACCTTCCCTTACCTCATGGCGACCTACGTGTTCCTCGCGGACCGGTAGGCAGAGCGGAGATCAACGATGTCCAAGACTTCACGTCGACAGTTCCTCCAGGCGGCGGGCACGGCCGCAGGCGTTCTGATGACCGGTGTGCCCAAGGGCTGGGCCGGCGGTGCCTACGCCGACGAGGCGCCCGAGACGAAGACCGTCAGGTTCGGCATCGACTCCATCGTGTCGAAAGAAGCGTCGTGGGCCGTCATCCGCGACAAGCTGTCGCTCGGTGAGAACCAGGCGACGCACATGCTCATCGGCATGCCGCTCGCGTCTACCATGGGGCTGGCCGGGTCACCGGTGAAGCCGATGGTGGCTCCGTGGCTGCTCAATCGCAACGGCCAGGCGATTACGTTGAACAACAAGCTGAAGGCCGCCGGGGTGAAGGATCGCTGGCACGTGCACTATCTCGCGAACCGCGGTTCCTGCTGCTCGATGAACCGTTCTCGCAGCTCGATTCGCTGCCCGGCCGACCGACTGGTGCTGATGACCGACGGCCCCGAGGCGACGGTTGGCGAGATCATGACCGTCCCGTTTCCTCGTCCACGCACGCGTGGCGCGGTGCTCGATCACCCCGACTACGACAAGGCGCGTCGGCATGTGATCGATTTCCTCGACCATCACGCACAGCAGATGCGATCGTCAGCGCTCGACGAGGTGATCAGGAAGCGCTCGCACTGACCAGCATCTAGAATCTCTTATTCATCCAGCCTGCGATGTAGTCGAAGAGGTTCTTCGGGCCGTTCGCGTAGTCGTCGACCGGCTTGTTGCAGAATCCGCACGGAATCAGCCCGTGCAGCAGCCCTTCGACGACGATGAATTCCTTGTCCTTGCTGGCCGAGTGGTCGAACATCACTTCGGTCTCGCGGATGAGAGAGCCGGCGCCGGTCGCCGTGAACAATACCGGCACGCTGATATTCTCGAGCGCACAGGGTGTCGAGGTGTTGCTCGAGCACCAGTCCACACCGTCGTGCGAGTCGGTGGAGCGGATGGCCGCCGTGCTGAGGAACGTACGGACCGTCGTGACGCGGGCCGCGGCAAAGGTCGCGTTGTTGTCGGGATGAATCTTCACCGGTGGCAGCACGGTGGCCGCCGTGTCGGTGACCACCGATCCGTTGTTGCGCAAGAACTTCACCGGCTTCACCGTGCCGGCGTCGATACTGCGGTCGGGACTGCTGATCGAGGCGCCGCCGGCGCGTGGGATGACCATCACATCGTCGTCGGGAAACGCGCTGTTGCCGTCCTTCATCATCTGCGTCAGCGTCTGCGCGTACTCAATCAGGCGGTTCATGCGGGCCGACTGCCCGGCGTAGAAGCGCTTCTTGAACGCATCGGAGTAGGTGAGCGGCTGGTCAGGGATGAAGCCGTTATCGGGATTGAAGGGATCGAGTGTCGGGTCGAGGGCTTGTGGGAGCGATTCGTCGGTAATCGCCGGATTGAGCGCGCGGAGCGCGCCGACGGCCCCAGGTGACGGGTCGATGAAGACAATACCGTCGGCCTTGACCAGTCCCGCCACCTGGTCTCTGCACTCGCTCAGCTTCTTTGGGCCTCGACAGTAGGCCGGTCCCTTCTCGGCCACCGCCTGATAAAAGCCCATCGTCGGTCCGCCGCCGCTGTAGCCGAGGAGCACGACCCTGGTGATGCCGGGTTGCCGACGGAGGAAATCGACCCCTGATCTCATGTCGAGCAGGATGTCTTCCCACTGCATCTCGAATTCGTTGTTGTCGAAGCGCGGGTTCATGCCCAGCACCAGGAACCCCCGGCGTGCCAGTTCGGTGTTGGCGAGGTGCGGCAGCGAGTTGATGGTGCGGTGCATCACCAGGACGCCAACGTGCGGCGCCGGACCGGCGTCGGGGCGGAAAAGGGCGCCCTTGACGCTGACCGGGGAGAAGGGAATGTACTCGGGCCGACTCTGGGCGACGGCGTGGCTGGCGGTGAGGACCAGAGCCGCGGCGAGCCCGTAGCGGCCTGTTTTCATCGACATGCGGCGACTATAACTCATATACAATTTACGGCCGTCCATCGTTCCGAGCTGAAGGATTCAAGGAGTCATAGATGATGCGAAAGACTTGGCGCTGGCTGGCCGCCATGAGCCCGCTCGCGCTGCTGGCGCTGTGGGCGATGCAGCCCGCCGCGCCGCAGGCACAGGCGCAGTCATACGGTACCCAGAACGGCGAGTGGCAGACCTACGGAGGCGACCTGAAGAGCACGCGTTATTCAGCGCTCGATCAGGTGAATGCCGGGAATTTCAACAAGCTCGAAGTGGCTTGGCGCTTCAAGACCGACGCGCTCGGTCCGCGCCCGGAGTACCAGCTCCAGACCACGCCACTGATGATCGATGGGGTGGTGTACTTCACGGCCGGCACGCGTCGTGCTGTCGTGGCGGTTGATGGCATCACCGGCGAGATGCTGTGGATGCACAGCGAGAATGAAGGCAAGCGAGGTGAATCGGCACCGCGGCAGCTGTCGGGCCGCGGCGTGGCGTACTACACGGACGGTCGCGAGAAGCGGATCATCTATGTGACGCCCGGCTACCGCATGATCGCGCTCGACGCCAAGACCGGCGAAACCGTGAAGTCGTTCGGCAAGAACGGCGTCGTCGATCTGAAGTACGAAGACGATCAGGAGATGGATCCGATCACCGGTGAGGTCGGGCTGCACTCGGCACCCATCGTCGCCAACGGTGTGGTCATCGTCGGTGCTGCGCATCTGGCTGGCGGCGTACCGAAGAGCAAGACCAATCAAAAGGGCTACATCCGCGGCTTCGACGCGAAGACCGGTAAGCGCATGTGGATCTTCCACACGATTCCGCGTCCCGGCGAGTTCGGGAGCGAGACGTGGGAGAAGGACTCCTGGGCGTACACGGGCAACACCGGATCGTGGGCGCAGATGAGTGCCGACGAGCAGCTGGGCCTGGTCTACCTGGGCGTGGAACTGCCCACCGGCGACTACTATGGCGGTCATCGCCCTGGCGCGGGCCTGTTCGGCGAAAGCCTCGTGGCCATCGACATCAAGACCGGCAAGCGCAAGTGGCACTTCCAGACCGTGCACCACGGCATCTGGGACCACGACATTCCAAGCGCAGGCATCCTGGCCGACCTGACGGTCGACGGCAAGCAGATCAAGGCGATTGCGCTGCCGACCAAGCAGGGCTGGATCTACACGTTCGATCGCGCCACCGGTCAGCCCGTGTGGCCGATCGAAGAGCGTCCGGTCGAGAAGGGGACGGTGCCCGGCGAGTGGTACTCACCGACGCAGCCGTTTGTGACCAAGCCGCCACCGTTCGAACGGCAGGGGGTGACGGAAAACGATCTCATCGACTTCACGCCTGAACTGCGCGAAGAGGCGAAGCGGATTGCGGCCAACTACAAGATGGGCCCCATCTTCACACCCCCTGTCGTCAGCACGTGGCCTGGCCCGCTCGGCACGTTGATTTCGCCCGTCGTGACCGGTGGCGCCAACTGGCAGGGGGGTGCGCTCGATCCGGCGACCAACTACCTTTACATCTTCTCGAACTCGGGTGGGGCATCGCTCGGTCTCACGCCGCCGGCCGGCGGACGTTCCGACATGGACTACGTGCAGGGGACGGCCCGCAATCCGAACACGGCGCCAGCGGCACCGGGCGGAGGTCGTGGTGGCGCGCCAGGGGCTCGAGGAGCCGCACCTGCGGCTGCTCCCGCCGGTGGCGCTCCACAGGCACCGGCCGGGCCGCCAGCCGGTGGCGAGGGCGGCGGTGGTCTGACCGTCCGTGGTCTGCCATTGCTCAAACCGCCATACGCACGCATCACCGCTCTCGACATGAACAAGGGCGAACTGGTGTGGCAGATTGCGCACGGCGAAACGGCCGACAACGTCAAGAACAACCCGGCGCTGCGCGGCATTGAGATCCCGCGCACCGGACGTCAGGGGCGCATCGGTGTGCTCGTGACCAAGTCGCTGGTGATTGCGGGTGAGGGCGGTTTCGCCACGCAGGCCAACGGTCAGCGCGGTGCGCTGCTCCGTGCCTACGACAAGGCGACCGGCAAGGATGCCGGCGCTGTGTACATGCCGGCACCACAGACCGGTTCGCCGATGACCTACATGGCCGGCGGCAAGCAGTACATCACGGTGTCGATTGCCGGACCGGGCTTCCCCGGCGAAGTGATCGCTTACCGTTTGAGCAACTAGGTCAAAAAGGGCGAGGGCTCGAAAGGGCCCGCGCTCCGTCGACGTTCGAATCGCCTGAGCACGGAATGTCGAGGCCTGCCCTCGACATCCGTGCTTTTTCTTTTCCCGAGCCCCGAGCCCCGAGCCCCGAGCCCCTATTTCCCCGTCTCGGTCCCTGCCGCTGTTTTTTTGAACGTCACGACGAGCACGTCGCGATACGCCGGCACCGACGGATCGAGCGGTTCCACCGGCGTCACGCCATGTGCGACTCTGGCATCGTCGAGAATCGCCGCGTCGAAGGCATGCGTCAGGGTGAAATGGCCGAGTGCCTGCCCGTCGAGTGCATGGATGGTGGTGACGCCGCTGGCGATGTTCTGGCGCGCGACGAGCAGTACCAGCACAAAGTCGACGCCGTCACGATGGAGCCCCTCAGGCGTTGGCCGCCCTTGCTCTCCGACCCGCGCCTCGATACGGAACTGATGCACTTCGATGTGCCACGAGGCGCGCTCGTCGAACCGACGGAACAGGTGATGGCAGAACTTGAGAATCGCGGTCATCGTGATGCCCGCGCCGATCGAGGCCTCGACCGGCTCGAACCATCGGGCGACCCCACCGTTGAGCGGGTTGTAGTCGAGCGTCTGATAGTGCGGCTGGTGCGGTGCGCGCGTCAGCGCCGAATCGGGCGTCGCCTCGTACACGGCGTACCGACGCTTTCGATACCGGCCACCGTCGGCCATGTAGGTGTCGAACTGAAGCCGGCTCCAGCTGTCGGCAAAAGTGGTCCAATCGCTCAGTGGACCGGTGGCCTTCAGCAGCGGTGCCATGGCCAGACCGTCGAGGAAGATGAAACCGCCGCCTTCGGGACCAATCGCCCGCTCGAGGTCGTTGATGGTGATGGTGACTTTCGTTGACATCGTAAGCGCTCGCTCCGGCGAGCTGACGTTCAGCGGGCTCGACCGGTTCAGAGCAGCAGGGTTTCGACGCGGTGCGCGTGCACGCGTTCCTCGTACGGCGACCAGGCGAACACGGTGAATCGCCCATCCTGTGACGCGACCAGCGCCAGCGCATCACGCTGGTCGTGGACGAACTGTGCGGACGACAGATGCCGGGTGCCGCCGAGGTGCGAGGTCGTGACCACCGCGGCTTCGCCGCCTTCAATCGGCTCGGTGAGGGCGACCTGCTCGACGATCGTCGATCCCTTCCTCCGCGAAATCTTGGCGCCGAACGACAGGAGTTCGCAACGGTCGTTGAGGATGGTGGCACCATCCACCGCCGTCAAGCCAGCAATGGCGTTGACCGTATCTTCGAGTTCTTCCTGCCATTCGCGCTCGCCACGCTCGGTGTTGGCGCGCGACAGCAGTTCGGTGAGCCCCGTGTAGGACGGCACCACGGCGTAGGACATCGGGTGCACGACGGACTCGACCCAGGTGTTCGTGCTGTGCGGCACCATCAGGATGATGCCGCCTCGACCGTGCGCGCGCATCGAGACGGCCAGGTCGATCAGGACGTCGACGGACGCGTTCCAGCCCCCGGTCTCGGTGAATCCGAGCAGCGACGAGAGCATCGCCGGGCAGTCCGGCAGCTTCGACGTGTGCTCGTCGATCATCTTCACCTGATCGCCTTCAATGACGGCGACGTTCACGTACTTGCCGCCGTCGCCGCGGTGATGCTTCACCACCAGCAAACCAGGCGCGGCCACTTCGAGTACGAACGACGATGGCGGAATCGAGCGCGTGGTCCCCCACACGACGAGCCGGCCGTCTCTACGCCACACGCCGAGATGGATACTCGGACGTTCCACGGCTGGCGCCAGGCGCACCAGCGAATGAGGCTCGAGCGGCATCGCACTGGCGAAGAACATCGGTCTGGCCGCCGCATCGGGCGCGACCAGTGCCAGCGAGATCTTCGGCACGTAGCCCTCTTCGCGCTTCAGGCTGGCCCAGAACGCCACGTCGATGACCGTTTCGATGTCCTCGACGCTCGGTGGCGCCACCCGCGCGCGGTCGCCCATCATGGCCAGGTGATCGCGAAAATGTGCCTGAATCTTCGGCGCCGCGACACGTGCCGCCGGAAATCCTGATCCGCTCATCCTTCGAATGCAATCACGAATGGTCGCATCGCGAAAGCACTAAATTCGTTGGTTCACTGCCCCACGGTGACGCCGATGGGCGTGCCGGTGGCGCGAACGGTCCTCGCGTAGGCCTGCACGATCTGTCTGGTCACCGGCCCGATCGCGCCGTGGCCGATGGTCCGCCCATCGACCGACACCACGGGCACCACTTCGGCGCCGGTGCCGCAGATGAACAGCTCACGGGCGGTCCACACTTCGAACAGATTGAAGACACGTTCCTGGCAGGCGACGCCGAGTTCGCCCGCCAGCTCGATTACGGTCTCGCGGGTGATGCCGCTCAAGTTGGTTGCAGTCGGCGGCGTGGCCAGCCCCTTGTCGGTGACGATGAAGACGTTGTCAGCGCTGGCTTCAGCGACGAAGCCATTGGCGTCGAGCAGCAGCGCCTCGTCGGCACCGCGATCGTTGGCTTCGATGCGTGCCAGCACGTTGTTGATGTAGTTGAGCGACTTGATCGACGGACTGACCGTGTCGGGCGCCGGCCGACGGAACGACGAGGTCACGACCGTCACGCCGACAGACGATTCCTTGTACAGCGCGATCTGCGGGCGGGCGATCACAATCACTTCGGGTGTTCCGCAACTCCGCGGGTCGAGACCAAGGTCACCTCGCCCTCGCGTGATCACCAGCCGGATATAGCCATCGACGATGGCGTTGCGCCGGCAGGTCTCGAGGACGATCTCGCCCAATTCCTCCTGGGTCTGCGTCAACGGCAGCCGCAGCGCCTTGGCGGACTGGAACAGGCGATCGATGTGGCGTTCCAGCTTGAACACGCGACCGCCGTAGGCGCGAATGCCTTCGAAGACGCCGTCGCCATACAGCAGGCCGTGATCGAGCACGTTGACTGACGCCTGACTCTCCGGTTTGAAGCTGCCGCTCACATAGACCACACCCGACATCGCGTCCTCCTGCGTAGAATGAGCATCATGCCAACGCGCGTGTCCAAACAGCGCCAATCGGTGATTGGTCTGCTTCGAACGTTGAACATCGACCCGGCACAGATTCCCCGCACCCGGCCGTTCTACCGGCGCATCGTCGAATTGATCGAGCGCGGTGTGTCGGGTGGGGCGCTGGCGCCGGGCGTTCGCCTGCCGCCGGAACGCGACCTCGCGCTGGCGCTCGACGTGAGCCGCGCGACGGTGGTGGCGGCGTACCGCGAACTCGAATCGCGTGGCCTGGCGCGCGCCTACGTCGGTCGCGGCACCTTCGTGTCGGCGACATCGGACGGCAGTGCGCCGTTCGCCTGGCGCGGCAAAATCTCCACCGCGGCGATTCAGATGACCGATTCGACGCTGCGCGATCTGGTGCGGCATGCGGCCGACCCCGACATCGTGTCGCTGGCGGCCGGCGAACCGGCGCTCGACCTGTTTCCGACCGATGCGTTCCGGGTGGCGCTCGACGATGCGCTGACCAGGCACGGGACGGCCGCGTGGGGGCACGCGCCGACCGAAGGGCAGCATGGGTTCCGTGAGGTACTCGCGAGGCGCTTCGGCGGTGAGGCGGCGAACACGCTGGTGATTTCCGGCGCCCAGCAGGGACTCGACCTCCTGGCGCGCTGCCTGATCGATCGTGGCGATGCAGTGGTGGTGGATCGGCCTGGCTACCTCGGGTCGTTGCAGAGTTTTCGATCGGCGGGAGCCCGCATCTTCGGATGGGACTTCGTGCGCGCCGACATGGACGAACTGGAAGACCTGCTGCTGCGATACCGCCCGAAGTTGATCTACACAAACCCGACGTTTCAGAACCCGAGCGGACAGACGTTGCCGATTCGCGCCAGGCGCGAACTCATCGAGCTGGCGATGCGGTATCGGGTCCCCATCGTCGAAGATGAAACCTACTGTCAGCTGTCACTGAGTGGCGCGGCGCCGCCGTCGGCCCTGCACGAGCTCGATCAGGACGGCACCGTCGTGATTCGCGTCAACAGCTTCTCGAAGGTGCTGGCGCCAGGGCTTCGTCTCGGATGGGTGGGCGCCGCCAGGCCGATCATCGAGCAGCTTGCGCTCATGAAGCAGCAGATTGATCCGCACACCCAGAACCTGATTCAGCTCGTGGTCGCGCAGATGATTGACACCGGTCTGTTCGACACGCACCTGTCTACGCTCAGGGTCGAGCATCGGCGGCGTCGCGACAGCATGGCGCGTGCCCTGCAGAAATACACGCCATCAGGTGCGCTCAGGGTCGGAGTGCCCGAAGGCGGGCTGTTCTTCTGGTGTCGTCTCGCGGCGCAGGCGAGTGCGCGTGAGGTGCAGCAGCGAGCGCTGGCGCACGGCGTCGCGATCGTGACGGGCGAACCGTTCTATGTGGACGGCGGAGGCACACGCGAACTGCGGATCTGCTTCACCAGTCGGCCGTCGGATGTGGGCGTCCGCGCCGCCAAAGTGATCGGCGCGAGTGTGGCGCAGGCCGTCCGTCAGTCGGAACGTGCGCAGCCGATTGCGCGCATCGTTTGAGGGGAAGGCTCTAGGTTCGAGGTTCGAGGTTCGAGCGTCGGGCGACCCCAACCTCGAGTCCCGACCCTCGAACCTCGGCACGGTTCCTACATCTTGGTGATGACGCCGCATGCGATGCGGTCGCCGGCCGCGCCGGCCGGGTCGGTCATCATGTCGTCGCCCTTGGCGTGAATGACCAGCGCGGTGCCGCCGTTGGCGAAGATCGAATTCGCTTCGGTGCCCATCGCCAGACCAGGCGCGACCACAGTGGTTTTCGCGCTGCCATCAGCCGCGACCATGAAGTTGTTCATGTCGCCAGCGTGCGGCCCTTCCGGGTTCTTCATGCCGTGCTTCTTCGCCATCGGGTTGAAGTGACCGCCCGCGCTCGTGAAGGCGGGGCCCTCGCACTTCGGGGTCATGTGCACGTGCAGGGCGTGTTCACCTGGGGTCAGTCCTTTCACGTCGAGTGCGATGCTGACGCCGTTCGGCGCTTTGCTCAACATCGCCATCCCGATCGACTTGCCTTGTGCGTCCTTGATATCCACGTGCACCATGCCCTGCGCCGACAGCTGCATCGCAGCCACACACGCCAGGCTCACTCCCATTGTCATGCCGAGAACTGTCTTCATCATGTGCGCGACTCCTTCAGTCGTAATCACCACGCCAAGCAACAAACAGCATAGCGTATGCGCAGGCTCCGCGGTCCACAGGTCCAC
>CADEEX010000014.1:0-2898 GCA_902826465.1 uncultured Acidobacteriota bacterium | reverse complement strand
GGTCCACAGGTCCACGGGTCCGCGACGTCCACGGATGTGCCGGTGATCGCGCGGCGGGGTTCACGTGCCATGGCTGCCGCCGAGAAGTCGTGGTTCAGTTGCGCTGACGCTGGGGTGGGAATTGGTGACGGGAGGGGCCGAGGCCCCGCAGGCGTGGGCGGACGCGGTTTAGCGGCCCGCGTCGTGGCGCTGCAAAGCTTCAAAGCCGCTGGCGATGGACGCCATCACTTCGCCGGACGCGTCGCAGCGGAGGTACAGCTTCATGCGCGTAGGCAAACCGGCAATATCGAACTGGAAGGCGAGGTCGTCGCCGATGGCCCTGATTTCAGGGTTCGCTCCGGGACGACGGTCGAGAGTCTTTCGTGCGTTCATGGCCGCACATGTTTGCAATCTGACGGCCAGCCCATCGCGGGTGCCGCGTCGCCGATTTCGTTCGTGAATTCGCATGGCGCGCGGTTGGGAGTGTCGAAAATCCGTCACTCCCTGCCATTTCGCGCGACACGCGCCGTCACCGCTACGATGTGGCCATTTCCACCGGCGCGTCAACCACACGACCATCGAACAGGTGGATGTGACGTTCGGCATGGCGTGCATACCGCGGGTCGTGCGTCACGATGCAAATCGTGGCGCCTGTCTGGTGGAGCTCTCTGAGGAGTTCCATGACCGATTCGCCGCTTTTCGAATCGAGGTTGCCGGTCGGCTCGTCGGCCAGAAGGATGAGCGGTTCTCCGGCCACGGCGCGGGCGACGGCGACGCGCTGTTGTTGACCGCCAGACAACTGGCTCGGTAGATGCTTGGCGCGATGCGCCATGCCGACCCGTTCGAGCGCGGTGGTCACGCGCTGCTTGCGTTCTGCCGAGCCCATGCCGCGATACGTCAGCGGCAGTTCGACGTTCTCAAAGACGCTGAGGTCGCCAATGAGGTTGAAACTCTGGAAGATGAAGCCGATTTCGCGGTTACGGACGCGGGCACGTTCCGACGGGGGGAGATCGGCGACCGCCCGGTTGTTGAGCATGTATTCGCCCTTGCTCGGAGTATCGAGCAGGCCCAAGATCGAGAGCAGCGTTGACTTGCCGCAGCCTGAAGGGCCGGCAATTGACACGTACTCGCCGCGGCCAATCTGCATGTTGATGCCGGCGAGCGCATGCGTCTCGACTTCATCGGTGAGGAACACCTTGCTGACACCTTCGAGCTTGATCAGTGACTCGGCCATCGCGTCCCCTCTCCCATTGCTGATTGCGGATTGCTGACGTCTGATTGCTGACGTCTGACTGCTGACGTGTTGGTGGCGCCGATGCCCGTGAACGGCAGCGCCGATGTCGTCTATTTCAATTGCACGCGGTCAAAGCTTTCCCACGCCGACATGTCCGACAGAATGACCTTGTCACCAGGCTGCAGGCCTCCGCGCACCTCGATGGCGTTCACCGAGCTGCGACCGAGCTGCACCTGCACGCGGGTCGCCTCGTTGGTGGCCGGGTCAACCTTGAAGATCCCGACCGTGCTCTGGTCCTGGCCAAACGCCGGGCGTCCCATATAGACAACATCGTTCAGTCGCTCGAGCTCGATCACGCCATCGACGCTGAGATCGGGCACGGCTCCGTTCGGCAAGTCGCCGTCCAATGAGACGTCCACCGTTCGTGTTCCGTTCTGCACTGACGGATCGATGCGAATGACCCGGCCGGGCACGATGCCGTTACGCGTGTCGACGTCGGCCTTCTGGCCGAGCTGAATGTCCTTGGCCTGCGTCTCGGCGATCTTGATTTCGGCTTTCAGGCGCAGCGGGTTCGCGACGCGCGCCAGATTGGTGCCTGGCGTCACCTGCTGCCCCACATCGACCGGCAGCAGCTGCAGGAGTCCGGCGAGGCCGGCGCGCACCTTCAGCTCGCTCTGCTGACGCAGCTTGAGGTCGAGCACGGCACGGGCCTGATCGAGTGACGACTGCTGCACGGCGAGCTGCGCGCGCCCCGACTCGGCGCGGCTGGCCAGCTGCTCCTGCGCGATGTTCCTGCGCACGTCCAGCTGATCGGCATCAAGCATCGACTGACGCAGGACCAGCTCGGACACCAGCTTGCTCTTCGACAGCGCCTGGTTCATCTCGGCCTGCATCTTGGCCTTGTGGTAGTCAGCGTCGATGCTGGCGGTGGTCGCGCGCTGCTGCAACAGATCGTTCTGCACCTGGACGCGCAGGTTGGCGAGCGCCGCCTCGCTGGCCTGCACCTTGAGCCGGGCGTCCTGTACTTCCTGCTCGAGTTCGGGATTGCTCAACTCGAGGATGATGCTGTCTGCCTTCACCACGGCACCGGGACGCAACACGATCACCTCGACACGTCCGCTCGTGCGCGCCGGAATCCAGCGGATGTCTTCGGGCACCAGGGTGCCCAGGCCACGTACCTGCCGCACCATCGGCCCGCGCTTCACGGTGTCGGGCCACAGCGTGGCGGCTTCGACGGTGGGGGCCGCCGGACGCAACTGCCCGAGACCGAACGTAATCAGGCCGACCACGCCGATGATGGATACCGCGTAGATGGCCTGGCGAATACGTTTCTGCCTTGCGTTGGACGGGCGGGCGATGTCCATGTTCCTGCCTATTCAGCGGTGCGAAGGACCAGCGAGACCGCTTCGGTCAACCGTTCCCAGTAGGCGCGTTCGCTGTCGAGTTGTTGCCGGCCCTTGCGCGTCAGGTTGTAGAACTTGGCGTCGCGGCCGGTGTCGGTGGTGCGCCACTCGGCCTGCAGCCACGCCTTGGCTTCGAGCCGGTGCAGCGCCGGGTACAGCGACCCTTGTTGCACCTGCAGGGCATCTTTGGAAATCTGCTGCAGACGCTGCGCAATGGCGTACCCATGCACCGGCCCGAGCGCCGCAATTTGAAGAATCAGCATGTCCCGGGTGCCCTGGAAC